>CACXCB010000030.1 GCA_902766005.1 uncultured Erysipelotrichaceae bacterium
ACGCGCTCCTCTTCATCGTATCAACCATTATATACGTTATACCATTTTGCGAAATTCCGGAGAGCTTTCCGGATTCCGTTCTTCGGTGTGAAGCCGTAGTCCCGCTCAAGGCCTGTACTGTCAGCAAGATAAATAATTTAATGCTGCGGGGGTAATTGAGTAAGCAATGGTGTTTTGGCTATTAGTTGATTGAATTGGTCCTATTAATGGAAAAGAGATTCCTAAAAAGTGCCGCCGTTTGCACTGGATATAATGAGAAAGTATAATAGACAGAGATCAATGTGTAAAAAGGACACAGCCCTTACTGTTATATTTCTGATGGCCTGGAAAGGATCAGATGGTTAACTATGTAGAGACTGGTAATGGAAGAAAACAAAACTAGATTAATAAGATGAATGACGAGTGGACAGGTTGTAGTGTTCCGTTAGCCGTAGCATATATAATGATATTTATCCAAGGGGGTATGAATGGCAAAAGATTTGACGACATCTAAATTAGACAGACAGAATATTCTTAATAATGATTTCGCTTTGTCCGAGATAGAAAAAGCTATCAATATAAAATGCATTATCTGGA
The DNA here is from genome assembly GCA_902766005.1 of uncultured Erysipelotrichaceae bacterium. Lineage (GTDB taxonomy): Bacteria > Bacillota_I > Bacilli_A > Erysipelotrichales > Erysipelotrichaceae > Bulleidia. The sequence continues at coordinate 577 of CACXCB010000030.1, forward strand.
ATAATAGTTTATATTTGACAAAAGATATGGTTGCATCTTTCTTTGGTGTAGAAGTTCGGACAATTGAGCGTTATGTCAGTAGGTTTAGTGAAGAACTTGAGAGTAATGGATATACAGTACTTAAGGGAAAAAGATTACAAGATTTTTTGAATAGTTATGTTAATACTTTTGCGACCGACATTAATGTCGGTCGCAAAATTAGAGCTTTAAGTGTATTTGATTTTAGAGCATTCTTGAATATTGCAATGCTTCTTGTAGAAAGCGAAACTGCAGCAGAATTGCGTAGAATTGTATTGGACATTGTTATTGATACAATCAATCAGAAGGCTGGCGGTGGGACTAAATATATCAATCAAAGAGATCAAGACTTTATAGGTGCATTCTTGCAAGAAGAGAATTATCGAAGAGAGTTTACGGATGCGCTTCGTGATTATGTAGATATGGGTAATGCAAAGTATGGGCTTTATACGGACAAAATATATCAGAGTATATTTAAGGAAAAAGCTAAGGAATATCGCCAAGTATTAAGGCTCACTGAAAAAGATAGAATTCGTGATACGCTTTATTCGGAAATCCTGACTTTAATTTCTTCGTATGAATGTGGGCTTGCAAGCATGATAGAAGAACAATCAAAGCAAATGGGACGGAAACTAAATAACTGGGAACTCTCCGATTTATTTGATGCATTTGAAAAACTGCCTATGTGGAAACCCTTAGTTATATCTGCTCGTACAAAAATGGCAAGTCGTGATATGGCATTGAGAGATGCATTTCATTATCAACTTGAAGAATACATTAGACCACTTGAGAATTCAGAATATGATAGATTCTTAGGCACGGTAGGAGATGAACTTGACCGCTTAATGTCAGAGAATCAAGATGTTTTGAAGCGTCTTAAGGAGAGTAAATAATGAACGGATTTGTGTACATAACACCCGAGCAAGCCAGAGTGATACATGAAAAAACAATAAAATATAGCGGCGGTGGTACACTAGAAGAATTAGACTTTGGTAGGTTAGAAGCGGTTCTTTATAATATTCAGAACGATGATTGGTATCCAACTTTTGTTGACAAGCTTACGCATCTTTTCTTTTGTACTTGCCAGTTTCATTGTTTTGCTGATGGGAATAAACGCCTTGCAATTACATTATCAACTCAGTTTCTCTTGATGAACGGGTATTTAAGTGTTGCACAAACTTTCTTAGCTAAGACCGAAAATATAAGTCTAAATGTGGCTGCTAGTAAAATAGATAAGGATTTGTTGCTAAAGATTATGACAGCAATCATGAATGATACTTATGAAGATGATGAAGAACTAAAACTTGAAATATATAATTCAATAAACAGAGAATTATAAAAGCACATTAAGGCCTGGTATTATTAAATGGGCTGGATAAGCTGTTATTTTTATAATTCAATTGAAGATAAGGAAGGGATAAACTTAACTATAGTGGTTATTTGGGTATTTATACCGGGTTATGATTGCTGAATA
>CACXCB010000031.1 GCA_902766005.1 uncultured Erysipelotrichaceae bacterium
ATTCCGATCCATTCCAGAAGTTCATTATTGCGTTCCAACATGTTCCAGATGCTGTCCTCCGAAAGCACTCCACGTTTCAGCTTCTCCGGGAACTTTCCTGCTTCATCCATAGCTAGATCATCCTATCACTGACAGCTCGTGTAATAGACTTCATAAACGCAAAATCTTCTCACGCTCACGACATAGCTTACTGCCTAACACAGCTTCGGAAATTTCCGTATATACTTCTTCAGCTTGATGATCCTGTCCTCTGTATCGATTCCCTTATCATTCTGCTGGATCAGGATTTCCTCCAAGACTTCTTCCGTTTCGTTGTCGCAGACGAGGTAGGAGGTGTTCTGGCAGACGATGTGGACGTCCGGATAGACAAGGCGCTGGCTGTTCAGTTCTCGCTTTTGAACAACCTGCGTTCGGAATCATGTGCTGAAAACGCGGAATAATCAGTTAGACAGATTTACATTTTCATCATCGTTTCTTTGGATGTTATTGTATACGGATGATCCGGTCCAAGAATTTTCAGAAATACTTCATATGCCTTTTTCAAACACTGTTTTGCATTAATTTCATCATGCAAATAATATAGCAAAACTCCCATGTTATTATACGTCATGGCTGTATCCGGATGTTCAAAACCCAACACTTTCTCGCGGATTGATAGTGCCTTTTTATAGTTATCCATAGCCTCATTATAATCACCTAAATCCTGATACGTTCCAGCTATGTTGTCATAAGTCCTTGCCGTTTCAGGGTGTTCAGGACCCAACATTTTTATCCTGATTACAAGAGCTTTATTGAAAAAAGCAAGTGCCTCTTTATAGTCTCCCTTATCCTTGTATACTATGCCAGTATTATTATAAATTGCAGCTGTGTGTGGGTGCTCCGGTCCTAATGCTTTTACAATTATTTTTCGTGCCTTTTCAAAACATTCAAGTGCCTTTTCGTAATCTCCAATTGATTTATAAACCCCTGCTATATTATTATACGCTATCGCTGTCTCTGGATGATTCAATCCTAGATTCTTTTCACGAATCTCCAGAGCCTTTTGAAAATAATGCAGTGCTCCCTCGTAGTAACCCTGATCTGCATATACACCTGCGAGGTTATTATACGTTGTAGCTATGGATAAATTGTCTATCCCTAGCTTCTCCTCATAGATTCGTAAAGCTTCCCTATAATACCTCTTTGCCTCTTCATAGTTTCCAAGCGCTCTATATACTCCCCCAATATTGTTATATGTCCCGGCCACATCAATATTATCCATTCCCAGCTTTTTTTCACGAATTCTTATAGCCTTTTCATAATTGACCAGGGCTTCTTCGTAGTCTCCCAAATTCGCGAATACTAATGCAATATTGTTATAAGCCACAGCTGTTTCCAGATGATTCTCCCCTAGTGTCTTCTTACGTATTATCAAAGCCTTTTTACAATACTCAAGAGCTTCTTCGTATAATCCCTGAGTTCTATAAATATCAGCTATACTGTTACATATAACCGGAATGGTCGTTTCCATAGGTCCTTGATATTGTTCACATAGCTCAAGAGAAAGCAAGAAGTATTTTAACGCACCATCATAATCCTTTGCTTCTCTGTATTTTTCAGCGATGTCTAAATAACCATACAAAAGTTCCATTGCCCTATGATGTTGTTCGTCTCTATTAATTACAGATTTGCTCATACTCTTTTTTATCCTTTAGCCCTGACCATATAATAGAAATAATATCAAAAATACTAATTGTTATAGTTTTCGCATCATATCATTCCAGCTTTCCATAAAGCTGAATAGCTCATCAGGAGAATTCTTATCAATCGTGCTTACCATTTCTGCGGATTTGTCTTCAAAAGCTTCTAAAACTTTAGTATTATATTTTCCCAGAGCAAATGAGCTAAATAGCCCGAAATAAATGGCAGTAATAATTAAACCTATAATAGATGGCCCAATTATTCTAATATCTAAGAAACTTTCTCCCTGCTGAATCTTCGAATAAAAATCGCTCAATAGTGTGCTAATTGCCGCTCCCAGAAAAAGATTAATCAGCGGATCAACATAAGGCCTTTTTCTATGGAAGTCTTTTATCTTCTTTCTCATTCTCGAAGCTCCAATTGAATAAACGCATTCTTCTAAATCTCACAGAAGATGGTAATACTGTGTGCAAGCATAACCGCATTATTCTATGTCAGTCATTAAATAGTAGAACGTATTAATATTGAGATTCCATACAGAAAATGTATTTAAGGGAATCTTATCGAATGTGTTATATATTAAAAACTTCCCATAGCAAAAACAGGCTATACATTTTTTCAGTGTGGGAAGTATTATTTAATAAGAGTTATAAGTACTTTAGTGCACTCTGAACAATGGAATGTGAAGAGATATAGTTGTCAAATAAAACATTATAGGTTGGGGGTTCGTCTTCATATAGTTATCAGCCATTTCGTATTTTATATGCTACTTTCGTGATTTTTATGCATTACTTCCGTTTATCTACACTTGTGCACTGGTAATTGTATTTTTGCATATCAAGCGTCACATTTTTACCGAGTATCGGGAGATCCTGCACTCTGCGACGATGCTTTCCGTGATGCGATTTTTGGAATGGTAGTGTGTTTATATGTCAAACCGACCTCCTATAGTCGGAAACCCTTCTGAAAAATCAAGTAAATTACGATTAATTACAGAAGCAATTACATTTTCATATCGGCACCAATCGGTATCGTTAAGATAAAAACAATCTTTTACAGCATTATCATCACCAGTGATATTTGCGTATATCAATTTCCCATTTCGTATATCTTCAACTATATATGGCGTTACTGATTTTAACTGAAGAGTAAAAAAAACTTCTTCATATTCGTTGATTACAAAAGCGCAGTTTATTAAAGGATTGACCTCATGCAAATGAATATATGGAGTCTTTGTACATCTGATTTGTTGAACAAAGTAGTGCCACATACCATCATATCGATAAAACACTCTCTTTCTTGCAGATAAGGGGATGTCCCGCTTAAACTCATCATAATCTTCAGCAAATACAATTATCTCCCCTTGAAACTCTGATAAAAACGAAATAGTGTCTGCCCGCTCTGAAATAACAGGATATCGCCACCCTATTGTGGCGTGGTGAAAGACAAGACAGTCAACTTTTCTTGTTTCTGTCCCAATACCCAGATTTATAAAGCTTTTGTCATTAAGAGCCACGGTGACAGTATTCATTAAATGATTATAATTGTTTGCATCATCAGGCGGGAGTACATATTGATTATTAAGCAGAGTCGGTAATACTCTTTCTTCAATTTCCTGAATATCTGGTCTTCCAATAAGCTCTTCTTCCGGAGCAGAAATCTTATCGATAAACATCTGTAACTCATCAGCATTTAAATCGTATTGCATAGATAATTGATTAGATAGACGATGATACATGGCCACTAGATTATCATAGCTTCGCTTTTGATAAGATATGCCGGATATTTCAAGAATCTTTTGTTCAGTAATACATTCATTTTGTCTAATTAATTGAAGGGTAGCTTTTACCAACTGTCGATATCTGAAATCTACGTGATACAGTGATTGGTTTTCTAAAATCGTTTTTCTAATCTGTAATGGATCTTTCCAATCCGGTTCTGCTAAAGTAAGATCCGTATTTAATGAAATAATGGCAATTGCCGTAAGCAAAGATGTACCATCGAGGGCATATTGTTTATAGTGGACAATTTCATCAAAACCTGCAATGCAGTATTTTTTATAATAATCCCCTTTATGCAATCGGTTCTCAAACGTTGCAAGTTCGCCCTCTCCTTGCATTTTATAATAAAGACATTGCGCATACGTCGCCGTCATTTCTTGGGTAATAAGACTCGCATTATTAAGCTCTGCTATTACATTTTTTAAGTCTGGGGCATGCCAAATATTTATCTGCTTAAGCACAATTTCTAAAACTCCGTACAGAGAACCTTGTGTAATGGCATGATGAGTTAGTTCATGGTACTTTATGTCTTCCTGATCATAAACGTATTTGCTATCAATAAACACATGGTCACCGAAGTCATATTTCCCTTGAATCATCTTTTTTACCCATCTCCTTTAATGCATTTAGCATCAATTCATTATTTTTTACCTTTCTATCATAAAAATAATTGCACCAAGACTCTGTTGAAATTTGGGTTGCGACACATAAGATAATGCTGGCGACCAAAGGTATTAATTTATCATCTACCCCAAAACGAGAGAAAATCTCACTGGCAAAATTCTCAGTAATTATGGCACTGCTCGCAGTTAGAAGAGACTTTTTTTCAATATAATCGCCTTTCCCTTTCAAAAAAGCATATATTTGAAGCTGTAAATAATCGTACCACAAAATATGATCATCATTGTTCTGGAGTTCGATAAGAGACTTATCATCATATAAATCTGTGACAATTGAAAAACAGAGACGCTCAATCTCATCAAAATCCTCACTTTTATTCTCAATCAATTCTTGAAGCTCATAAACGGAATAGGGATTGACTTTTGGGTTATCTGTCAGGTCTTGAATAACCTGGCTAATACATATATCCATTCCTACATACTCCTTTTTTCTATATTAGACATTCATTAATTAGCTATATACTCATCACATAGCAATTTTGCTATATGCGTAAAATCGATCTCAATTAAATGATCAAGCAATTGAACTGTTGCCTGGGTCTTCCCCTCACTAGTCTGTAGTTTATTAATTACCTCTTCACAAAAGCGCTCGTTAATATCGTTTTTGTTAGTAAGCATTTCCATTATCCATTCTCTTTCATCGGGGTTTGATAGTACTTCGTGGTCCAACCATACTCTGCACAAGCTTGTGTAGTAGCTCCTATTCATGATATTCTATCTCCTTGATTCTTTAGTCAGCTTCGAATAGAAAATATACATCTGCATCGGCAGTCAATCTTTTATCAACTCATCATATTTCTCAGCGACATGGTCCAGCATTTTTCTCACCATCAAATCAGGGTCATAATTTGCATCCGCAGCAAACTCGTCAATCCTTCTGAACCCGGCGTTCGTGAACTGACTACAGTAATTGAATGCCTCTTTCAGGTCACAGTGAGCGGCAATGTTCTCCGCGTTATCCAACGTCCCTAGCATGACAGCTCTTATAAGAGCTTTGTCTTCCAACTCGAAATAACTTGCTCTTGTCCATGCCCTTGGATCGCCCATCTTTTCTGCAGGTGCCCCGAGGCCGAGCGCAACGGCAAGGAGATAAATGTCTTTCGTGTTCGAGTCGCCTTCCCCCACGCCTAATGACAGAAGGTCATGTTCCTTCATCTTACTGACAACATCGCGGCTTTCTGCGCTAATGCGAATAGTGGAACTGTCTTCACGGCTTCTGTCGTTCATATCGACGCTCCTTCCCACGTTTTTTCGTGTTCTGCCAATGTAATGGTCTGCATTGAGGCTTTCCCTTCAAAGAGCCTTCTTACGCTCTCGGAATACTCGTCCTCGGTGAATAGCATGATGATCTGCTTGTGCTTGCTCGTTTCCAGCAGCATATTCGCCGTGTTCTCCCTGACCGCGCCGGAGACCCTTCCGAGCGGGGAGTCTATCACTAGCGGGCAGTTGTGCCCGGAAGCTTCATGGATCGCGAGCGTATATGAGTATGCTAGGATCATGTATTCGGTCGCACTGGATGACCCTGTCATCTGCTGCCCGTATTCATCATACAGCGATAGCTGATAAGAATCGCTGATACGTATGTCGCCGAAAGTCTCTTTCTTCTTGACCACCCTCATAAAAATCTGCTTCGTGATGTCCTCGAGTTCCATACGCACTTCCTGCGTAATCGAGTCTCTCACCGACGTCAAGCACCTGACGACCATATTGAGGGTATCGATCTCAGCCTGCAGGCCCTTATCGGTGTTCATCTCTCTCACTGCTTCAGTATATTCCGCGCACATCCGGTCATACTTGTTTTTATGTGCAGCCTTCTGGCTCTCGATGGCTCCGATCGTCCTGTCCAGTATGCGTATTTCAGACGCTTGGTCTCTTGACTCTTTCTCAAGCTTTGAAAAGTCAATAGGATTCCCGTTCTCATCTTTCGCCGTACCAAGTCTTATTATCTCAGCCGATACATCGTTGAACTGTCTTTCGGCTTTACTGTATTCGTCTTGGAGCTTTCTCTCTTCTTCTCCTATCTTCGCGTATGCTTCCCGGAAGCCTAGGATTTCTTCCTTTGCTTTTCTGAGGTCTTCTTCCAGCGTCCTCAGTGTCAGTGAAGTGTCGTCATCAATTGTCTGGCGGCTGATGATCTTTTGAAGGTGCATCAGCTGAGGAGTTTCTATCCCCGTCCCGCAGATGGGACATTCTATCACATGCCGCATGGCTTCATCCAGAATCCCCTGCAGTTGCTTCTTGCTTAATAACACCGTATAATCGCCCACGGCACCTTTTTCCCTGATCAGTTGCAGCGCGGACTTTATTCTTGGATATAGATATATCAACGTCATACCGCGGACGGCAAGCCTCGTCTTTCTCTTCCTTAGGTCTTTCTGTCCGTCCCTTATGCGGTCAAGTTCATTCTTCAGCAGCGTCTTCTGGCCTTGTAGGGCTGCCGAACGTGAGTTGCTTTTGAGGAGCTGGTCGATTTCTTCTTTATTTTTCTCTTTTTCCTCATACTCTCTCTCGAGTCGGTCTAGCTCCTTGCGGTCTTTTTCCAGTTCACTTAGCGCCCTGTCCCTTTCCAACTCCAGTTTCTTTACATTGGGATGTCCCTTTGACGCCTTGCGGGATTTCGCATCCGATATCTCCTTAGAGTTCCTAATCACGGTATCCAGTAGCGAGATCTGCGCTATTGCCTCCACGGAGGTTTGGATCGAGCTCGCGTTCCTTGCTGAAAAGAAGTTTTCCAGCTTTTCGCCGTCGAAAAAGAAGAAGTCATGGATGCTCTTCTCAAAGAAGTCCGCAACAAAGCGCTCTGCATCTTCACCTGGATGGCTTTTCGTGCCCTCCGGTGTGAACAGATCCGATTCTGTCGCTGAGAACTCGGATTTGGGAGCCAGGACGGCAACTGGCACACCATCATCCGTCTGTGACCGCAGGATCTTCTGTCGGCGTGTGAACACGAACTCTCTTTTCTCGTCCCCGATCGTCAACCTAACCATCACTTCAGCCGTTTCATCAGGCTGCATGTCGTTCAGTTTCTTCGCATTGATGACTGGCAGCGCCCTGTCAGCGTCCTTGAGCTGGTACTCCTCACCGTAGAGGCACCAGGTGATAGCGTTCAGAATGGTCGTCTTACCTGTCCCATTTTCCGCAATGACCCCACACATATGATAACCGTTGTCCTGATCATCAAAAGAAAGGCTAGTCGTCCCGGCAATCCTGTAGTTCTGAAAATCAATCTGCTTTATCCGTATCATTTCTTACTCTCCAGATATCCTTTTATAATCTCCATATACTGGTTCTTATACTGATAGCCTGCATGTTCCTGGTACTGGAGCAGTTCCCTCAATAGTTCCTTTTCCTCTTCAGTGATCTCGAGCTTTTCGATCTTGTTCAGAATTGATTCATTGATTGCCATACAAACTGACCCCCTTCTGGGCAAATTTCTCCTTAACTTCCTTTTCATTGGAGGCATTCTCCGCAATCGCGGCCGCTCTGTTCACCTCGCTGTACGGAATCGTGCCGTCCGGCATGCATACGATAAAATCGTATATCTCCGAGATTGGCTTTCCAGGGGCGTAACGGATCACCCTCCCGATCCTCTGTATGTACTCACGCTCGTTCGTGCTGCTCGACATGATGATAGCCGTGCGGGCGGCCTTTATGTCTATTCCCTCATTAAGGCAGTTGATCCCGACCAGGCACCCGCGTTCGCCCGCGTTGAACGCTGTAATCTCTTGGCTTCTTTCGGACGCCATCCCTTTTTTACTGCGCGCGGATACATTTTCCGTTATCTTTCCAGGGCGCGCCCCCTGCCGCTTGAGGTTTATCATGACATCGTCTATGTGGTGGTCTGACACGAAGATGATCGTGTTCGTCATGGAGCGCGGACCCAGACGGTCTACCAGATCCTGGAGGACCTCCGGTTTCGCACCAGCATTCTTTATGATCCTCGCTCTTGACGTATAAAGCCTGTTAAGCTTCACCCTGTCGGGCTCTCTTTTATGCTTCTCGATTATGATCTGCCTCGTGATTCTGTTATACTTATTTATCTCTTCGTCATCCAGATCAACGAAGACCGGATGGTAGTTATATGGATTAAGGAAGGGCTGTTTTGTATCCGGATTGATAGTGCTCATCGCTTCCGCAATGGAGAATTCGAAAGGGTTGTTCCCAAAATACCTGAGGAGGTTCTCTGTTCCCTCGTCGTCGAACATCCTTTTTGGTGTAGCCGATAGCGCAAGTCTGTAATCATATTCTTCCATTAGTCCTCTTTTTAACTGGCTGGAGCCCGCCGCATGCGCTTCATCGCAAATATACAGAATCTTACTATTCTTTTTCTCTTTTTTGATAATACCCGTGAACTCAGGCCTCGATGCCGAACTGTGCGTAGTGAACACGACACCGTTATTCCGGAATCCTTGGCTGATGTCCATCATGAGCTCCGCCATCTTTGACCGCTTTGCTTTTCCGTTGTTTCCGTCCACCATCAGCATCCGGGCGATGGGGACATCCAGACGCTCAAATTCCCTTTTCCACTGTTCTGACAGGAGCGTCTGGGGCGTCGACACTACGACGAGGAGTGGTTCGTTATCTTTCAGCTTCTCAAAGACGCACCCGATCGCCGCGATCGTCTTCCCGGCACCTGTCGCCATGATGAACATGGAATTGTAATCCTCTTTTACCCACCATCGGACAGCCGCCTTCTGATGTGGAAACAAGCACAGCGGTCCATCATCCTTATCTTC
>CACXCB010000032.1 GCA_902766005.1 uncultured Erysipelotrichaceae bacterium
GATAGTGGAATAGATACATTTACAATTGGATTTAATGAAAAAGAGTATGATGAGTCCTCTTTTGCAAGTCAATCAGCAAAATATCTAGGAACTAGACATCATGAGCAAATAATGTCAGAAGAAGATCTCTTTGAGATGTTATCGGATCTTACAACTTATTATGATGAACCATTTGCTGACTCATCTCAACTTCCTACCATGCTTGTTTCAAAATTTGCCAGGAGTCATGTCACCGTAGTCCTTTCGGGAGATGGTGGAGACGAACTCTTTGCAGGCTACTCCAATATTGATACTCTTTCAAAGCTAAAGAAAATGGACAATGTTCTTTCGCCTGTAAGAGCTATCGTGCCAAATACATTATTTAATTGTTTGCATAGTGACGCCACAAAGATTCTTTTGGGGAAAAGGAGTGGACAGGAAAAGCTGCAATACTACGCAAAGCTAAGGGAAGGGATTGCAGATAAGATATTATTGTCAAATTCAGAACTTACAAAAAATTATGGTACAATATCGAGCGCAAGTATAGAAAAAGAGTCATGGCTTCAGCAAAGAATGCTGCTTGACATGATAAGCTATCTGCCTGACGAGATTATGACCAAGACAGATAGAGCATCTATGCGCTTTTCTCTTGAAATGCGTTGTCCGATACTTGATCATCGAATTGTTGATTTTTCTATGAGAGTGCCCATGGAGTATAAGTACAGAGACAAAATTAAGAAATATATTCTTAAGGATATTTTGTATGATTTCATTCCAAGAGAGATGATGGATAGACCTAAAAAGGGATTTGGAGTTCCGATTGGAAAATGGTTAAGTAACGAACTTAAGGGGCAACTTCAACATTACATGGATAAGGATTTTTTAAACGAACAGGGCCTGTTTAACCATTCGAAGATAAATAAGTTGTCACAAGTGGCGGAGAAATATGGTCAAACCTCAGATATACAAGTGCTGTGGGGATACTATGTGTTCCAGAGCTGGTATGAGAGGTTTTGTATAGATGGAAATTATGAATAAAAGAATAGCTTTTATAGTTAATACAATGTCTAACGGCGGTGCTGAGCGAACAATTTCAAATATTACTCTTCATCTGCCGAATGAATATAAAGCCGACATAATAGTCAATGATGATCAGATGGTTACATATCCGGTAAATGCAAGTATAATATCGTTGGGATTGAAACCACAGGATAATAAACTGGATTTCTTTTATCAGCTCAATGCGTTTATTAGAAGATTAGTAACCATTAAAAGGCTAAAAAAACAAAACGGATATAAGGTGGTTATTAGTTTTTCTGAGAGTGCAAGTATTGCAAACATTCTAAGCGGTAATAAGTATGCTAAGACGATGCTTTCTGTAAGAATTCATTTGTCTAGCAGCAAGAACAAAATGCTGTATAGAATATTTGGCTTTCCTATGGTTAAGCTGTTATATAACAGAGCAGACAGAATAGTTGCTGTTTCCAAAGGAGTAGAAAACGATCTAATTGATAACTTTGGAATAAAGAAAAACAAAATCACAACTATTCCAAATGGTTGTGATATAAAGATGATTCAGATGAAAGGTAAGGAACAGCTTAGCGATGAAGAAAAGCTGTTAATTTCTGGTCATGAACATGTTATCGTGACCATGGGAAGATTAGAGTATCAAAAAGGTCAGTGGCATTTGATAAGAGCTTTGTCAACCCTAAAAAAGGAGGGGCTGGATTTTAAGCTTTTAATTTTGGGTAAAGGATCCCTACAATCATATTTGAAATCGCTTGTTGAGCAGTATGGTTTATCTGACAATGTTATATTTCCGGGATTTATGTCGAATCCATTCAAGATAATTAGTAACGCTGACTTATATGTATTGCCTTCTCTTTATGAAGGAATGGGGAATTCATTGATTGAAGCGATGGCTTGCGGCATTCCTTGTATTAGTACAGATCATAAGTCTGGCGCAAGAGAAATCCTTGCTCCTGATACAGATGTTAGAAAAATCTTGAAAGATGCACCTGAATATGCAAGGAATGGCATACTTGTTCCGGTTCCTGATGGGCAGATGTATTCAGCAGATGAACCAATTACGAGGGAAGAGGTTATCCTTTCGGAAGCTATCAAGGAAATGCTTACAAATGATTCATTAAAGCAAAAATATGCCTTATTATCATCGGCAAGGGCATCAGAGATGAATTTAGAAGATGCCGTAAACAGATGGCTTACAGAGATAGAGTCCATGGAGTAAGCATCCGGTTTGGATGGTAGCATGGCCATTATAAATAGAGAGAGTAAGTGATGAAGCGTGTATTACATATTTTAGGTTCCTTGGAAAGGGCTGGGATTCAGTCTTTTTTAATGAACATCTATCGGAATATAAATAGGGATGAAATTCAGTTTGATTTTGCAATATATAATGAACCAACAGACAATAGTTTTGCAGAAGAGATCAGAGAACTTGGAGGCAAAATATTTATTATTCCTAAGAAGAATGCCAATATACTAAAGTGCTATAAAAGAATAAAGCAGATTGTAAGAGACAATAATTATCAGATAGTATGGCGCCATACTGATAGTTGTATTGGTGGATCGGATTTAATTTCAGCTTATTTGGCAGGAGC
>CACXCB010000033.1 GCA_902766005.1 uncultured Erysipelotrichaceae bacterium
AAAAGATACATCTATTTCGTCATAGCTGATTTTTTTATCAGTTCGATCTACTACTTTACCAATATCCATGGAGTCAGAACAGAAAATAATTTTTTTCTGGTGATAGGTCAAAGTTTGATGCTAGGAGAACTCGTTGCCGGAGAATTCTGGTTTGCTCGAGCTTTTTTTATGGGATCAATCCTGTGCCTGTTTTTAGGAAAGTTTAATGTAAAAATACCGATTTTGATAGTCATCGTACTTGCGCTGGTAAGTCTTGATATGGAGTATACTGCTACATATGTGGCAAATTGCGTGCTTGGCTGTATCGTTAATGAACTGTTTGAGAAAGATTATAAGGTATTGTCGAATAAAACATTTCAACTTGTGCTGTTTGTTCTTGTGTATGTATTGGTAAAAAGAAACAACAGCAATATATCATATTTTATTTGGGGCTTATGTGGATTGTTTTTGATGATACTTGCAAAATACAATACCATTTTTAATAGACTATGTGATTCTTCTGTGCTGTCTTATTTTGGCCAGAAGACGATGACGATTTTGATGATCCATATCCCATGTTTGTATTTGGTGGATAGTATCCTAAAGGTCAAAGAGAATAATGTCAGTCTTCTGCTGGTTGGTATTATTTGGTTTGTGATCGTACATGCGATGGCTATCCCTTTGGATTTCTTACTGAACCAGATCGTGAAATTGGTTTACACTATTTATGGATCTGTATATACAAAGATCACTGAAATGTTTAGCAATTAGAATACTGGAGGAAACAATGCGAAAAGAACTGATATATCCTTTTGATCCTTCTTATTTATTAGAAAACCGCCGTAAGCTTAGAAAGCAGCTGCTTGCCGAGAGTGACGGTTTAATTGAAAAAAAGATCGCTGTTTTGGGAGGCTCTACAACAGCTGCTATAGTCCAGATGATGGAACTTTTTCTTCTTAATTACGGTATCAAGCCTTCGTTTTATGAATCGGAGTATAACAAGTATTATGAAGATGCAATCTTTGATAATCCTGAACTGGAAGAGTTTAATCCGGATGTAATTTATGTTTTTACAACAAATCGCAATATCACAAAGTATCCATCAATGAGTGATGATGTAGATTTGTTACTTAATCAGGAATACACAAAATACGAAAATATCTGGAAGAGTTTAAAGAAAAGATACGACTGTCCGATTATCCAGAATAATTTTGAGCTTCCTTATTATCGACTGATGGGGAATAAAGAGGCTTCTGATATCCATGGGAAGGTAAACTTCATTACCAGATTGAATATGATGTTTTATGAATATGCCCAGAATAATGAGAACTTCTATATTTGTGATATCAATTATATTTCTGCTGACTATGGGCTTAAACAATGGATGGATCCGTTCTATTTTCATATGTATAAATACGCTGTCAATATGAACGCTATTCCATACGTATCTTTCAATACAGCAAACATCATCAAATCTATCTTTGGTAAGAATAAAAAAGGATTTGTTTTGGATTTGGATAATACCTTATGGGGTGGCGTCATTGGTGACGATGGTGTTGAAGGAATTCAACTTGGTCCTGAAGAAAGTGGCGGCCAGGTTTATAGTGAGTTTCAGCGTTATCTGAAAGAACATAAACAACTGGGCATCATTTTGAATATCGATTCCAAGAATGACTATGAGAACGCAATTGCCGGTCTGCATCATCCTGACAGTGAGCTAAGTGAAGATGACTTTGTTGAGATTAAAGCTAACTGGGAACCAAAGGATGTTAACTTTAAAACCATATCAGAGGATATAAACTTATTACCGGAGAGTTTGGTTTTCGTTGATGATAATCCGGCGGAAAGACATATCGTAAGCGAGCAGCTCAAAGGTGTAGTAGCACCAGAATTAAATTCAGTCGAGCATTTCATTGAAACGATTGACCGCAATGGCTTTTTTGAGGTAACAACGATTTCTGACGATGATCTTAAGCGGAACGAGATGTATAAACAAAACGCAAAAAGAGCTCAGGCGGAAGCTGGTTTCAAAGATTACAAGGAGTATCTGTTGTCTTTGGACATGAAGGGTATTATAAGACCTTTTGAACCGCTATATTACGAAAGAATCTCTCAGCTTTCCAACAAATCCAATCAATTTAATCTTACGACGCATCGATATACTGTCAACGACATCGAGAGAATAGCTGAAGATGCTCATTATATTAGCTTATACGGAAAACTAATTGACCGTTTTGGAGACAATGGTCTGGTATCAGTTGTCATTGCTCATATTGATGATGAGACATGCGATGTCGATTTATGGATTATGTCATGCAGGGTGCTGAAAAGAGACCTTGAATATGCAATGATGGATGAATTGGTCAAACACTGCAAAGAAAAGGGTATAAAAAGGATTATTGGTCATTACTATCCAACAGCAAAGAACAAAATGGTCAGGGATTTCTATGATCTTCAAGGTTTTAAATTGCTTGCTGAGGATACGGAAGGAAACAAGACCTATCAGTTTGATGTAAACGATGATTATAAAAATAAAAACAATGTTATCAAGATAGAAGAATAGCTGATTAAAAAGAGTATATTATGGAACAGTTTTTAGTAAATCTCATATACATCGACCCTGGTACCGGAAGTATGCTGTTCACGATCTTCATCGGGGCGGTGAGCGTGCTTTTTTACAGCCTGAAGAGCCT
>CACXCB010000034.1 GCA_902766005.1 uncultured Erysipelotrichaceae bacterium
CTCCACACAGTTACTGCAGATGATGATGCTAACACAATTACAGTAGATGGAAAGACTCTGCAGATCTACAAAGAAGCTGACGCTAATAATCTTCCTTGGGGCGACCTCAAGATCGACGTAGTTCTCGAGTGCACAGGCTTCTACACAAGCAAGGCTAAAGCAATGGCTCATATCAATGCTGGCGCAAGAAAAGTTGTTATTTCTGCTCCTGCAGGAAACGACCTGCCGACAATCGTTTACAATGTAAACCACACAACACTGACAGCTGATGACCAGGTTATCTCTGCTGCATCCTGCACAACAAACTGCCTCGCTCCGATGACAAAGGCTCTCAATGACTATGCTCCGATCCAGAGCGGTATCATGACAACTGTTCACGCTTACACAGGCGACCAGATGATTCTCGACGGCCCGCAGAGAAAGGGTGACGTTCAGAGAGCTAGAGCTGGTGCTGCTAACATCGTTCCAAACAGCACAGGTGCTGCAAAGGCTATCGGTCTTGTAATTCCTGAATTGAACGGCAAACTCATCGGCGCTGCACAGAGAGTTCCAACTCCTACAGGATCCACAACAATTCTGCATGCAGTTGTTAAGAAGGACGAAGTAACTGTTGAAGGAATCAACGAAGCTATGAAAGCACAGGCTAACGAATCCTTCGGTTACACAACTGAGAAACTCGTTTCTTCCGACATCATCGGTATGAAGTATGGTTCCCTCTTCGATGCTAACCAGACAATGGTTTCCAAAGTTGCTGAAGGCGAATACCTCGTACAGGTTGTTGCTTGGTATGACAACGAGAACTCTTATACATCTCAGATGGTTCGTACAATCAAATACTTCTCCAACGTTAAATAATTAGAAGAAGAAAATGACTGAAAAAACGGAAATGAAAATTTCCGTTTTTTTCTTTGTGTGCAAATATGCTACTTCACTATATGCTCTGTGATATAATTCTTCGGGGGATATAAGATGAATGATTTTTCGACAAATCTGATGACGGAAGGAGACTATCGGAAAAAGATTATTTTTTTTGCGATTCCCGTCTTTATCGGCAATCTCTTCCAACAGTTATATAATACCGCAGATTCGCTGATCGTAGGCAATCTGGTCGGAAGCAGTGCTCTTGCGGCTGTCAGTTCCACCGGATCCATCATTTTCCTGGTCATCGGTTTTTTTATGGGATTCTCCATGGGTGCAGGCGTAATCATTGCCAGAAATATCGGTGCAAATGATAAAGCGAACATTTCTAAAGCAGTGCATACAACTGTGGCTATGGGATTGTTTTTCAGCGTTTTCATTTCTATTCTCGGTGTTTCCCTTTCATCCACTTTATTGCGATGGATGCAGACACCGCAGGAAGTGTTCGAACCGGCATCGCTGTATCTGAAGATATATTTCGGTGGGGCGACGGGTCTGATCATGTATAACACATTTGTGGGTATCCTGCAGGCAAGCGGTGATTCAAAACATCCTCTGTACTACCTGATCTTCAGTTCATTGATAAATATTGTTCTGGATGTTTTCTTTATTATCGTGTTTCATATGGGGGTAGATGGTGCTGCACTTGCGACAATTATTTCGCAGTTTCTGAGCATGCTGCTGGCATTACACAGACTGTTGCATATCGGGGAAGATATCCGTATTGATATTCATAAAATAGCCATAGACAAAGCTAACATGAAAGAGATTATCACGTTTGGTCTGCCGACTGCTTTACAGGCCTGTGTAATTGATTTATCCAATCTTTTAATCCAGTCATATATCAATTCCTTCGGCAGTCTTGCCATGGCGGGAATCGGTGCTTACAGCAAGCTTGAAGGTTTTTCCTTTCTTCCCGTAACATCTTTTTCCATGGCGATGTCAACCTTTGTCTCGCAGAATTTCGGTGCAAAGAAGAAGGAAAGAATGCATCAGGGCATCCGTTTTGGATTGATTGGTTCTGTCATCAGCATTGAGTGTATCGGCATCCTGTTTTATCTGTTTGCTCCGGTATTGATGAAAGGCTTTAGTCAGAATCCGGATGTTATTTACTATGGTACAGAACGTGCCAGAGTTTGTTCCCTGTTCTATTGTCTGCTGGGTTTTTCTCACGTCACTTCGGCAGTGATGAGAGGCGTTGGAAAGCCGATGGCACCGATGGTTGTCATGCTGATCTGTTGGTGTGCGATCCGAGTGTTAGTTTTATTTACTGTCGGAATGGTATATCATAATATCTACCTGACATTCTGGATTTATCCAATCACATGGGGGTTAAGTTCCGTTGCTTATTTGTGGTATATGGGGCGGCTAAAAAAGAGTGGAGTATTATAAGAAAGAAGGAAATAAAATGGAAAATATGCATGGTTTTGCAGTCATTCGTGAAAGAGAAATGACAGATGGTGACGGAATACTATATGAGATGGTTCATCGTAAAACCGGCGCACAATTGTGCTGGCTGAAAAATGAGGATGAGAATAAAACCTTTGCGATTGCGTTTAAAACCATTCCGCAAAACGATACAGGAGTATTTCATATTCTTGAACACAGTGTTTTAAACGGGTCACAGAAATATCCAGCAAGAGAACCGTTCGTGGAGCTGCTGAAGGGAAGTTTGCAGACATTTTTGAATGCTTTTACATATCCTGATAAGACGATGTATCCTGTCGCTTCGAGAAATGAAAAGGATTTCATGAATCTGATGTCAGTGTACATGGATGCAGTATTTCATCCGTCCATCTACACAAACCCGAATATTTTTTATCAGGAAGGATGGCATTATGAAATCCTGCAACCTGAAGATGAGCCGGTTTACAAGGGCGTTGTGCTGAATGAGATGAAAGGTGCTTTCTCCTCAGTAGATGAAACGATCGTAGATAACTTTAACCGCATGTTGTTCCCGGATAACTGTTATCGCTTTGTGTCTGGCGGTAATCCGGAATATATTACGGATTTAAGCTATGAAGAATTTATTGAAACACATCAGAAATTCTATCATCCATCCAATGCAAGAGTATTTTTGGAAGGGAATATGGATATTGAAGCGGTCCTTTCTTTCCTGGATGAGGAATACTTTTCTCACTACGAAAAAGAAGAAATGAGTTTTACAATTCCCATGCAGAAAACCACAAAAGGAACACACCTGGAATATGCATATGAGATAGCCGAAGGAGAAGATACAAGGGACAGAACGCAGATTTCTTTTGCGAGGATTGTTTCCTCTTTTGATAACCTGGAAAAGAATATTGCCTGGGATGCATTATCCGAAGTACTTGTTTCCAGCAATGAATCTCCGTTAAAGAAGAATATACTGGATAAAGGCTTAGGACAGGATGTAGAATTGGAAATCTATGATTCCATCCAGCAGCCATGGGCCGTATTGACGGTAAGAAACTCTAATCGGGAATGTTATGATGAGATTTGCAAGACACTCAGGGAAACTGTCAGTGCACTTGTCCAAAACGGACTGGATCATGATGAGATTGATGCTGCATTAAACCAGATGGAATTCCGTTACCGTGAAAGACATGAGCCTGCAGGTGTTATGCATGCACAAAGAGCCATGGAGGCATGGCTTTACGACGGAGATCCTGCACTGTATCTGAGCCTCGGTTATATCTTTGATGTATTGCGCCGTAAACTGAAAGAAGGATATTTTGAGGAACTGGTAAAAGAATTCTTCCTGGAAGAAGAATATCTGCACTCTCTTGTATCCATTCCTTCCGATACACTCGGCAGGGAAAGAACAGAAAAGGAAAGGGAAAAACTCCGCAGGAATAAGGCAGAGTGGAAAGAGAAGGTCCAGGAATACATTACATTAAATGAAAATCTGATGCAGTGGCAGGCTATTCCTGACAGTGAAGAAGTCATCAACATGCTTCCTAAACTTTCACTCGCGGATATCAAACAGACAGTAGAAGACTATCCATGGAAGGAAAAGAAAATCTGCGGTGTACCTGTATTGGAATACCCACAGGAAAAGTCGGGCATCGTCTATATGAATTACTACTTCTCTCTTGCAGGCATCACCAGGGACAAACTACCTCAAGTGAGCACTTTTGCAAGCATGCTGACGGATCTGGCAACAAAGAACTATTCTGTCCAGCAGCTGCAGGCAAGAATCAGCAAAACGATAGGTGCTTTGAATTTCTACACGGATTCTTTCTCTGTGAAAAATGACCATAACAAGTGCATGCCGTTTTTGGTGGCAAGCTGCTCGGTATTGGAAAAGAATGTCAAAGAGGCCATTGATCTGATTGTTGAAATTTTGCAGAATACCATCTTTGATAAAGAGGCCATTCTTCCTCTGGTCAAACAGGATAACGAGGAATTCCGTCAGGCATTGATCATGAACGGTCACTCTATGGCTATGCGCAGGGCTTCCGCACATTTCAGCGCAGAAGGCGTATTCCGTGAATTTACTTCCGGTTTTTCAGCAAGCCTGTTCGAAAAAGACCTTGAGGCAAATTATGATGCCATGATTGAAAGTGTGATCAATGAATTTTCCATGTATCAGGAAGTCCTGTTTTCTCCGGCAAGACTGACTTTCAGCATCACAGGTGAACATGACGATCTGGTTACGGACATGATTGACAGACTCAATTATGTGGATGCACAAAGAGCTGTTGTGCATTATCCATTCCTGGAAGAGAAGAAGGAATGCATCATCATTCCTGCCGGAATTTCTTACAGTGCAGTTGTAGGCAACATGGAAGACAAAGGATATTCCTATGTTTCAGGTATGGCAGTCATGTCGCATATGCTGACATATGATTATCTCTGGTCGGAGGTCAGAGTGAAGGGCGGTGCATACGGCACAGGCTTCAGTACCAATCCAAACGGGAATTGCGGTGCGTATTCCTATCGTGATCCAAGCCCTTTGAAATCAATATCCATCATAGAGGATGCCGCTTCTTATCTGGTGAATGTGGTAAAGGAAATGGACAATCTGGATACATTTATTATCGGCACGATGTCAAATGCAGAGCCGCTTCTTTCACCGCCTACCAGGATTAGGCTTGCCGACAGCAGATATTTCAGAGAGAAGACATACGAAGAGCGCCTTGAAGCGATTCGTGAAATACTCTCTTTGAAGCCGCAGAACCTTGCAGATTATGCTGAAGGCATAAATGCCGCATTAAAAGACGGAGCAGTATGCATTATCGGACCGGCGGAAATTGTTGAGCAGTGTGAGGGTTTTACAATCTTGAATTCTGAAGATTGAAATCAGTTTTTAAATATGACATAATGATAATAGTTCTTAATAAGGTGTGGCATGAAAAGAAGAATGACAAGACAACGTCAGATGATTCTGGATGTTATCCTGGGTCATGGCAATCATATGCATGCAGAGGATGTTCTGACAAAACTGCCTGAAAATAGTGGTATAGGGTTAGCTACGGTTTATCGGAATCTGAATGTGTTGTGTGAAGAGGGAACGATACAAAAGATATCCGGCAATCACTTCAGCTTCTATGACGGCAATCCCGAACCGCATGATCATCTGTATTGTATCCGATGCAAAAAGGTTATGGACGTAGATATGCTTTATGATAAGCGGATGGATCGGGATGTCAGTGATTTACTGCATGCGGATGTATATTCTCACAGTGTCACCTATGAAGGGCTATGCCCGAATTGTTTACAGGAGGAGGAATTAAACAATGGAACTCAAAGGATCAAAAACTGAAAAAAACTTATTGGATGCTTTTGCAGGTGAAAGCCAGGCACGTAACAAGTATACGTACTTTGCCGAGAAAGCACGTGAAGAAGGATATGAGCAGATTGCCAATATCTTCTTAGAGACAGCAAGAAATGAACAGGAACATGCAAAGAAATGGTTTGAAGCATTGCATGGCGGTGCTGTTCCGACAACAGCTGAGAATCTGCAGGCAGGTATCGACGGCGAAAATGAAGAGTGGACAGACATGTACAAGAGAATGGCTGCAGAAGCTCGTGAAGAGGGTTTCACAAGAATCGCAGCACAGATGGACATGGTTGCAAAAGTTGAAAAAGAGCATGAGGAAAGATACCAGAAACTGCTCGACAACCTGAAAGCTGAACAGGTTTTCGCTAAAGAGGAACCGGTAGTATGGCAGTGTGAAATCTGCGGTTACACAGTTACTTCCAAACAGGCTCCAAAACTCTGCCCATTATGCGGATATAAGGGAAGCTTCTTTGAAGTCAAGAAAGAAAACTACTAATATGAATGCAAAAGCCCTTTGAAAAATAAGGGTTTTTTGCTGATTGTTTTATGGGTAATTCTGCTTGCACCGACACTGGAAAAACAGATGTTTTCATCAATGGAACAGACCTGATCAACAAAACGGCAATCAATATACCGTGAATTATTTTGCGAAACCTGTGACTGAAATGATCGCACCGGATTCTGCCATCAGCAGAGTCTGGGATGAAGGAATCGGTGAATTGGCACAGGAACTCTATGATGCCGATGAATGGGTGGAAGAGAACAAGAATGAGGTAAAGGTGATCGCCGGCCTGACCGGAATCTTTACCTCACAGAAAGAACAGGATCAATGATCTGCAGCACAGAAAGAAAAAATCATCAAAGCAGGAGTCTTTGATGATTTTTTTAATGGCCGAAACAAGTGTAATACACAGATAATATCTAATAGCTTCACCAAATCAGATACTTCAAAATCAGGTAGCCGATTCCGCTCATAATCAAAGCTGTCAGGCTGATGTAAATGCAGCCCAGCAGGAATCCGTCAAAATGAAACTTAAAATCCTTATATCCTTCACATCCCTTTGTTCCCGGTAAAATTACCCATTCAGGAGTAATCGTGCAGACAATCAGCCAGTCTACTATGATCAGGTCAATGATATTCCATGTAAAAGCGATGATCCATGTATACAGGAAAACTGTCAGGAATGCGGTAGGGGTATTCTTGTAATAAAGAATCGGAAATACTGCAAGAGTGATAAACAAAGCAATGGAAGCAAGGCCTCCATACAATGATGATTGTTTTTTCTGCTGCTTTGTCGGTTCTGTTATCGTTGTTTTTTCTTTGATGTCTTTTGGATATTCATGGACCATTTCCCACGGAAAGCACTTCAACAACATATATACATAGAGAATCCACAGTAAAGACCATATTAATCCGTTTATGAATGCATTGAATATCATTTTATTTTTTCCTTTCTTTCCACATGAAAGTCACAACATTCGTCCCCGTTAGCCAAAGTATGATGTCGAATGAGTTTTGTACCCATCAGATCATAGGTGACATAGTCAGCTTCACAAAGATATTTTATGAGATGAAAACACTTTTCTCTTTTTCCGAGCTGGCATAAGCCGCATGATGTATAAGTCAGATCAAAGGCATCTTCGTCATACGTGAAAGTGAATTGCCAATCCATTGGATTTTTAGATTCTATGGAAAGAGCAGCTTCCTTTTCCTTATGCAGAAGAGCTTTATGATCAAAGGGATTTTCACCCTTATGTCCTTTGACCATAGGCTTGCTGAGGCAAAGAGCGCTGACAAGATCACGAAATACACTTTCAGTGATCTGTTTCAGGTCAGTCTTATAGAAAGATAATACATAACATCCCATCAGAAGATTTCCAATAAAAGAGCTATCTTTTGGTAGTGAAGGGGTTCTTTCTACAATAGCTTTGTATTCCTTATGAACTTGTTTGTGAGATAGGGTAATACCTTTATCCTGCAAACACGAATATGCATATTTATCAAAAATCAAAGGAAAAAGCCGCGCTGTTATGTCATACTTCATGAATTGCTCCTCTTTCTTTGAAAATATTTGCGAATAATGCATCATATAAAACAGAGATTGTTTTTTCAAATGCTTCTTCATGCAGCATTTCTTTTTCTTCTATAACAAGAGTGATGATTTTGATCAGATTGGCAATCAGCCCATAATCAGGATTTTCTCTGACATCTTCAATGTGGGAAAGAACATGACACAAAAGCTCTGTTTCTTCATGGATATCCGGAGATGAGAGATAAGAAGAAGTCTTCTGCAATTTCAGAAGATCTTCCAGTTTCAGATACTGGTAAATACTGTTGACAGAGGAATTGATGCTTTTGAAAAGAAGTCTTCCTTCCTCTGCGGTCATTTTTTCTCTTCCGTTCAGTGATCTTTCAGTTTCCTCTAAGGCAACTCTTCTTTTGTATTCTATCAGTTGCAGAATAAAGTCTTCTTTAGAGGAGAAGAAATTATAGAAGGTGCTTTTACCGATGCCACAGGAAGATGTGATCTTTTCGACTGACATATGTGTCATTCCTTCCCTCTTCAGATAGCGGAAACCGGATTCGAACATGGAAATTCTGAGTTTTTCTTTCTCTTTTTCTGTGAATATTTTTGGCATGGTTGATTCTCTCATAAAATAATGCGACCAAAACGCATAAAACGGTCGTTAAAATAATACAACTATCTATTTTGCATTTCAAGTTGATTGTGTATGATGAGGTAAATGATTAGAACAATTTCTTCTAATCACTTACAATATTCCTGAAGGAGCGGGAATCATATCTATGGAAAACAAGGTCAATGATCGTAAATCAATCGTAATGAATATTCTGTCGATGCTGATATTCGGCACGATCGGTATTTTCAGAAGATATATCCCTTTTTCTTCCGGCTTTCTTGCGTTTGCAAGAGGGGTGCTGGGAGGTTTATTTATTCTTTTCTTTGTCAGATTGACAAAGAAAAACAAGCAGGAAAAAATGGGTGTTCATCAATTGCTGTGGTTTGCTGCAACCGGAGCAATTATGGGCATCAATTGGATTTTGCTTTTTGAAGCTTACAACTATACATCCGTTTCAATCGCAACGCTCTGCTATTACATGCAGCCGACCATTGTGATGCTTGTATCACCATTTCTCTTTAAAGAGAAAATGACAAAGAAAAAAGCAATATGCACATTTCTTGCTGTCATCGGAATGGTGCTGGTATCCGGAGTGACAGATCCATCTGCACACGGAAATATGAAAGGCATATTGCTTGGCTTAGGAGCTGCTGTATTCTATTCCGGTGTTGTAATTATGAATAAGAAAATCCATGGAGCAGATGCTTACCGGAAGACAATTGTTCAATTGCTGGCAGCAGGACTTGTTATGGTACCGTATCTTCTTTTCACAAACGGATTCAGCACAGAAGGGATGAATTCATTATCATTCATCCTGCTTATCATCGTAGGTATTATCCATACCGGCTTAGCATACGTATTGTATTTTGGCAGTATGGATGGTTTGAAAGCACAATCTGTAGCTCTGCTCAGTTATATCGATCCTGTTTCTGCATTGTTGTTCTCAGCCATATTTCTGAAGGAATCGTTAAGCTTTATGAATATCATCGGTGCAATCATGATTATCGGATCGGCACTTGCTGGTGAAGATCCTGCATAGACTATTGCAATTGTTTTCAATGCAACATATCATAATCATGAAAGGATGGATGATGGAACTGTATAAAGAGGAAGTGCAAATGAATGTTTCCGATACGGATATAGTTGCCATGGCAGATGGCGAACTTTGTGACGTGGCTGATGTGGCAGATCCTGTATTTTCACAGAAAACCATGGGTGAATCGGTAGCCTTCAGTTATGAGGATGATACGGTGATCATCTGTTCACCGGCGAACGGCATTCTCAGTTTACTGCACCCAAACGGACATGCTTTTGGCGTAACAATGAAAGACGGAACAGAACTGCTGGTACATATCGGGGTTGATACAAGCAACCTGAAAGGAGAGGGCTTTAAAATGCTTTCCAAAAAACAAGGAGATGCCGTAAAAGCAGGGGATCCGATTATTGAAATGGATTTAAAGACATTGTCAAAGCAATATGATATGGCAGTTATGCTGATTGTAACCAACAGTAAGGAGCATCCGGTCAGTTTCGTTTCACCGTGCACCGTAAAAAGGGGACAGGTCATTAACCGGTCCGTTTGAATTGACATTGTAGGAAAACAAAAGTATGATACATCAAGTTAAAATGGTCTAACCTGATGTTTTTTTGTTTGGAAGGAAGGTATATGTTGACAATCATATTGGCTTTGTCAGGCTGTTTGCTATTGTTTCTTGGAATATGGGGAGTTACGGTTACGCTGCCGACAGAAAAACTTCTGACTTTTTTCCCGGAAGATGTACAGGAAAAGCTGAAACCGAGAGTAGAAAACCTGCCTATGTCGTTCAGACGAATCTTTGGGTGGATCATTTTGATATTGCTTGTAGTTGGCTATCTTGGCTTGTTTATTATCGGCGGTATGGATGGCATGCGGAAGGGCTTTGCTTTCGGGCAGTTCTTTATGCGATTCTTTATCATCGGTGCTGTGATCAAAGCATTTGATATCATCTGCCTGGATTATTTTCTGCTGACAAAAACCCATTTTTTCCAGCATTTTTTTCCGGAAACGGAAGGGTGCAAAGGCTGGGAAGAATTCGGATACAACCGTTCTCAGCAATTGCGACAATGTATTATGATACCCATCGGTTGTGCGCTAACGGCATGGCTATTTACATATTTATAAGCCGAAAGGCTTATTTGAAACTTGGTAAAAGGTGATGCATAAATTCCTTCCGAATACGGCTGGCACATTTCTTGATTCATCTTCTGATATGATGGCTGAAGTTCAGATCTTACACGTACCAGGCTTTTTTTTGCGTAACAAATTACAGGAACTTTCAGGTTTTTCTGATTCTGGTATAATACTGTCGGAGGACTTCATGATTACAGTCAGACATATTACCAAAATTGATGAGCTGGGGCCGATCATCTTTGATCAGAATCTGGACAGAGACCTGAACCGTTATCGCTCAGGCAGTTTGTATAAAGGCCTGAATAATGAAAAATGGGAACTGACAACCAGTCTGTATCGCAATTGCGGAACCAAAAAAAGAGAGCTTGAAAGCATCATCTTAAGAAGCTTTACCAAATACGCTTCTTATGAAGACCCGCAGCTGAAAGACTCCGTCTGGCGTCAATTGATTATCGGTCAGCACCATGGTTTGCCGACAAGAATGCTTGACTGGACGTATTCCCCTTTGATTGGCTTGCATTTTGCGACAAGTGTTGAGCCGGAAAAGCTTGGCATCCGCAATGCCGTTTTATGGAAAATCGATGCCGATGAGCTCAATGACAAATTGCCCGATAAATACAAAAGGGTGCTCAACCAGGACCGTGCGTATATGTTTACGGTCGAGATGCTGCAAAAGTGCACAGGCTCACTTACTGAGTATGATCTGGATATGCAGGATCACGCCATGGTCCTGATGGAACCGCCTTCCATTGATCAACGTATTGTCAACCAGTATGCCAGTTTTGCGATCATTCCGAATCAGATTGAAAAGCCCGATGGATCCCGGACAATTGAACAGTATTTGAATGACAATACAGAGAAAACGGTCAAGTATATCATCGATAAATCGCTGGTCTGGCGCATCCGTGACATGCTGGATCAGATGAATATTAACGAAAGAATCATATATCCGGGAATGGATGGTTTATCCCAATGGCTCAAACGTCACTATTATGTATTGAATCCAAACCAGGATGATGAAACACGGAACCGCTGAGTATGGTGTTATACAAACAAATAAGATTCAGTATGTTATACTGATTTCAAATAAAGCCAAATGGTGAAAGGATACAGAAAATGAGAGCAGATTATCATTTACATTGTGAATTCAGTGATGACTCCAGAGAAAGAATGGAAACACAGATCGAAAGGGCGATAGAACTCAAACTGGATGAGATGTGTTTTACGGATCATGTAGACTACGGAATCAAAAGGGATTGGAGTGAAGGAAATATCATCTGGCGAGGGGGAGATGCCATGAGCAGCGGCATAGCCGGCAAAGATCCTCTTGCCAATGTCAACTATCCGGAATACTTCTCCAAACTCGACCGCATGAAAGAAACCTATAAGGGACAGATCACCATCAAAAAGGGATTGGAATTCGGCATTCAGACCATTACCATAGACCTGTTTCAGAAGCTCTATGACACCTATAAAAACGAATTGGATTTTGTACTTCTTTCCATGCATCAGGTCAACAATCTGCAATTCTGGACACAGGATTTCCAGAGGGGAAAAACACAAAAAGAGTATAACGAAGAATACTACAAAGAAATCTATGAAGTACAGAAGATCTTTAAGGATTATGCAGTGCTGGCTCATCTGGACCTGATAGTCCGCTATGATGAAAACGGTGTATATCCGTTTGAAAATGTGAAAGATTATATTGCGGAGATTCTGAAGCTTGCCATTGCAGACGGAAAAGGAATCGAAATGAATACATCCAGTTGGAAATACGGCTTGAAAGATACCCAGCCTTCCCGTGCAATACTCCGCCTGTACAAAGACCTTGGCGGAAAAATCATTACCGTAGGATCGGATGCACATGTATCAAAGATGCTGGCAGATCATCTGGATGAGGCTTATTCCATTTTGAAGGATGAAATCGGCTTTAAAGAGATCTGTACATTTGATCATATGAAGCCTATATTCCATACATTGTGACATACCATATCGTAAGAGAATATTCGATTGATCTGAAAATCATACAAAGATCCGCATCATTGTGGATCTTTTTGTAAATCAGTTATCTTTTCAATCTGCAAAAATCAGTATATGATAATGCATATCTTTTTTGGAGGAGACATGAGGGAACAGTTTTCACGTATGGAATTGATTCTGGGAGAAGAGGCAATGGATATCATTGCCCATGCACATGTGGCGGTTTTCGGTGTAGGCGGTGTAGGCGGCTATGTCGTTGAAGCATTGACAAGATGCGGTATCGGTGCGCTGGATCTGATTGATAATGATACGGTAAACATCACCAATCTGAATCGTCAGATTATTGCCACAAATGCATCGATCGGCAGAAATAAGGTAGATGTATTTCGGGAAAGAGTGCATGACATTTCACCGGATACAAAAGTGAATACATACTGCTGTTTTTATCTCCCCGAAGAAAAGAAGAATTTTGATTTTTCACAATATGACTATATTGTGGATGCGATTGATACAGTTACCGCAAAACTGGATTTAATTGAAGAAGCACAAAGACTGGGTGTTCCGATTATTTCAGCTATGGGATGCGGCAACAGAATGGATCCGACAAAAATCCGTATCTGTGACATCTATGATACGCAAGGTGATCCTCTTTCAAAAATTATGCGCAGGGAATTGAAGAAAAGGCATATAAAGAAATTGAAAGTTGTTTATTCGACAGAACTCCCTTATAAGCCTTCGGAAGAACGAATGATGAAGGAAAAGGAAAAAGAAGGCACATCAAGAAGAAGCATACCGGGATCCACTGCTTTTGTTCCTGCAGCAGGAGGATTGGCGATGGCCTATTATGTGGTACAGGATCTGATAAAAAGAGGAAACAGATGACAAAAGAATTATCAAAAGTACAGCTGATTGAAAGAAGCATCGTAAAAAAATACAGAAAAGAAATATGGGCACCTTTCTTAACTGCCATAAACCGTTATGAGCTGATTCGGGAAGGGGATCATATCGCTGTATGTATCTCAGGAGGCAAGGATTCCATGCTGATGGGAAAATTGGTGCAGATGCTGCAGAAGCACAGCGACGTAAAGTTTGATGTCACATTCCTTGTCATGGATCCGGGATACAACGAGAGAAACAGGAAAAAGATCGAAGAGAATGCCGAAATACTCGGCTTGCCGATACAGATATTTGAGACAAATATTTTTGCGGTTGCCAACCACCAGGACAAAAAACCGTGTTATCTTTGCGCGAGAATGCGCAGAGGGCATTTATACAATCAGGCAAAGAATCTCGGTTGCAACAAGATTGCCCTCGGACATCATCTGAACGATGCCATTGAGACAACGGTCATGGCAATGTTTTACAGCTCCAAGCTGGAGACCATTGTTCCTAAATCCAGAAGCGAAAACTTTGAAGGCATGGAATTAATCCGTCCCATGTACTGTATCAAGGAAGAGGCAATTAAAAACTGGTGCAGATACAATGGTCTGGATTTCATTCAATGTGCATGCCGCTTTACGGAAAAGGAACACGAAGTGGAAGCAGTGCATTATTCCAAAAGGGAAGAGACAAAACAGTTAATTGCGAAACTGAAAAAAGAAAATCCGGATATTGAAGACAATATCTTCCGCGCACTTCATGCGGTACAGATTGAATCCTTTCCGGGATACAAGATTGACGGAAGGCTGCTGGACTTCCATGAGATTTATGAAAAAAGATAAGAATTATGACTGTGAGATGATATAATAGTGAGGCTTTGGAGGTAAGACGATGAGCGAAATGAGTGAAAATATTAAAAAGGCTGTAGCACAGTCTGTCACGGATACATTTTCTTTCGAACCGGATGATAGAATGGTCATGGTCGAAAGGCCGAGGGATCCGAAGATGGGAGACTATTCCACGAATATTGCCATGCGTCTGGCAAAGCAATTACACCAGAAACCGGTGGATATTGCCTCTCAGCTGATTGAGGCACTAAAGAAGAATCTTCCGGATGCTTCTGAAATTACAATTGCCGGACCGGGCTTCATTAATTTTGTAATGTCGGAAACATCATTGACCAATTGCATTAATCCGATTATTGCGGCAGGCGATACATATGGAAGCTCTCCATCCAAATCAAAAGAAAAGGTGCTTGTAGAATATGTTTCTGCCAATCCGACAGGGGATTTGCATTGCGGACATGCAAGAGGTGCTGCATGGGGTGATTCCTTAACAAGATTATTAAGCTTTGCCGGATATGATGTCTTAAGAGAATATTATGTCAATGATGCCGGTCATCAGATTGACATGCTGGCTGAATCGATGTTAAGCAGATATTTTGCCTGCTTTGGAAAAGAATATCCTTTGCCGGAAGACGGATATCATGCGGATGATATCAAAGATCTGGCAAAGGAAATAGCCGAACAGGATGGAGATAAGTGGATAGATGCGGATCCGGAAGAAAGAATGAATTACTTCAAGGACAAAGGTATACAGAGAAAGCTGGATGCCATTGCGGATGATCTGCGGCTGTTCCGTTGTGAGTTTGATTCCTGGGTACATGAAAGATTCTTCTATGAAAACAACAATGAAAGAATCAACAAGGTATTGAAAACCATGGAAGAGAAGGGACTGACCTACGAACAGGATAATGCCTTATGGTTTAAGTCCACAGAGTTCGGTGATGACAAGGACAGAGTATTGAGAAAGAGCACAGGCTTGCTGACATATCTGACACCGGATATCGCCAATCATGTATACAAACTGGAAAGAGGATATACAAAACTGGTGGATCTTTGGGGTGCGGACCATCACAGCTATGTTACCAGAATGAAGTGTGCCCTGGAGGCAGTCGGTTACCCGAAAGACTGTTTGGAAGTAGACCTGATTCAGATGGTCAGAATGGTCTCCAATGGGGAAGAAGTCAAAATGTCCAAGCGTACCGGCAATGCGATTACATTGCGTGAGTTATGTGAGGATGTAGGCGTTGATGCGGCAAGATGGTTCTTTGTCTCCAAGGAAGTAGGAACACATATGGATTTCGATATGGATCTTGCAAAACAGAGAACCAATGACAACCCTGTTTATTATGCACAATATGCCTATACCAGAATGTTTAATATTCTCCATAAGGAGGATGCTCCTGAATTTCATCAAGTGGATACCTATGATCTGCTGAAAGATAAGAAGGAACTGGAACTGCTGAAACAGATCTCTGAATTCCCGAAGGTTGTTGCCGATGCGGCAAGGCTCCGCCTTCCTAACCGTATTTGCGGCTATTGCCTGACACTCGCACGTGAATTCCACAGCTACTACAATGCAAGCAGGGTTATCGATGCAGCCAATCCTGAATTGACAAATCAGAGAATGGGACTGGTTTATGCTACGATGATCACAATGAAAAATGCATTGCATTTAATCGGCGTGGATGCACCGGAAAAGATGTAAGAAAGATCGTTTTGGAATACACCGGAAACTGTATTGATTCCGGTGTATTTTGTATCTATGATTCTCGAAAAGAAACAGATTCTTTTTCCCGCCATTCCTGTTAAGAAACAATAGGACTTGTGTTACAATATAACAGCGAGGTAAGATATGCGAAACTGGCATTCGTTTTATGAAATATTGAAATTTCCCTTGGAGATCATCTTTTTTGCGGTGATCATCGCAGGGACAGGAAACTTAATCACTAATCCTGCCTTCGGTGTGGCAGACTTTATAAATAACGACTATATTATCATGCTTGCGGAAGTGATGCAGAGAACCGGACAGTTTTTACTGGTAAATTTCCCATTGTTGTTTCTGATCAGGCTTGTCGCAAGAAGAGGCGGAAGCGCAACAACATTTATTTCTGCCATCACAGGCTATGTCAGCTTTCTTGTTGCGACAATGTTTGTGGCAGATACGTCATTGCCTTCAACAGCATTCAGCTCAATTCTCGGGATCAGTCTGACAAAGAGCACGCTCCAACAGATGTCCGGTGCAACCCATTATCCATTGCAGACCGGTGTGTTTGGTGCAATTATTGTAGCGGTAATCACCTTATGGGCATTCAACCGTTCGCGTAATCGCAGTGAATACGGCTTTCTGTCATTTATATCCAAGGAAGTTTCCGTTACCATGCGCACGGTATCCTACTCATTGCTTGCAGGTGGCTTGACTGCTTATCTTTGGCCGTTTGTGTTTATGGGAATACAGAAAGTCGTCAGCTTTATTGCAGTTGACACCACAAATCCGATTAACCTGACATTGTACGGCATATGTGACAGGCTATTTGGCGCCTTGGGGTTAGGAACGTTGATTCGTCAGCCATTCTGGTATACGGTTAACGGCGGTACATGGGTCAACATGGCAGGTGCTTCCATTTCCGGTGATGTTAATATCTGGACAAGCCAGCTGGCCGCAAATGCGGTGACAGGATATTCCGGAAGGTTTTTTACGCCGTATTATATTTTGAACATTTTTGCTGTACCGGGAATGATTTGGGCGATGTTCTCCCTCTATACCGATGCGATGGAAAGAAGGAGAATGTGGGTTCTGTGCCTGATTGCGACAATCGTTTCCCTGTTATGCGGGACATTGTTACCGTTAGAGCTGATGCTGGCACTGCTGTGTCCGCTGTTGCTGATGTTCCATCTGATGTATACGGGTGTTATGTTCGGCATCATGCATGTTATGCATGCGTATCTTGGCTATTGTTCCACCGATACGACGACAATCATGGCATTCCCGGGAACATTACCGGAACTGATCAAGTATTTGCAGTATCCATCCATGCGACAGACGATTACGATTGTTGTAATAGCTGGTGCCATATCCTTTGTCCTGTATTTTCTTGCCACAAGATTATATTTCAAGCGTATGGCAGTGGATCTGTTTGATACCGGAACAAAAGACAGAATGGTCAGAGAAACGATCAAAGCGGTTGGCGGAATTGAAAATGTCAAGATGACACAGTCTTCCATTTCATCACTGACTATCTCTGTTTATGATCCAAACAAGATGAATATCGAACGTCTGAGAAAGATCGGCACATACCGTGTTTTTGAGACAAGGGTCGGTTATACGATTTGCTTCGGTGCAGCGAGCACCATGATCCGCATTGGCATCAATGATGCAATGAGGGAATCCATCAGAACAGTCAATAAAAAATAGAGGATGCAAATTGTTGGATCTTACGCAAAGTAAGTGAAACCAAGTTTTAAGTTAAGGAGACATTCGAAAGAGTGCCTCCTTTTAACTGGTCATAACGAAAAG
>CACXCB010000035.1 GCA_902766005.1 uncultured Erysipelotrichaceae bacterium
GCTGGATCCAATATACCCACCAACATTGATGACAAAGATCTCATCAGCCATGTCGATCTTCCGTTTATGCATATCATCCAGCATCTCCTTTGTCTTTGTCAGTGTCCCCTCATCCATGTTTTCCCAGACCTCGTTATCACCGGAATGACCGAAGAGACCGACACTGATTACTATGTTTCCCTCGAGAGTAAGCCGCTTCTGTGTTTCCATAAATTCGTCTTTGAAGCGGGTGCTGCCGCAGAGGGTAATGACTTTATATTTACCTTGCATTTAATAGTTAGTCTCCATAAGTATTTGCATCAACAATTTTGATTCCGGGCATTGAGACAAAACAAGAGTATTTTCCGTCTTTCCCATTTGCTCTACTCTGGCTTGCAGAAAAAAAGACCTGTTCTCTTGCCCGGGTAGTAGCGACATAAAAAACAGACAATTCATCTAAGAGACTTTCCCTGAAAGATGTAGTGGATGTATCAGGGAAAAGGCATTTGGCATTATTTGTCTTATCATACTTATTAGGGCAATCCCAACAAATAAAATGACTAGGCATACCCCATATTTCTAAGTCGGCAATAAACACAAAGTCCCATTCGAGGCCCTTTGCGCCATGAATGGTAGATAGAATAACCGGAGAATCAACATATTCCATAGCTTGTTTAAGCTGACGATTTTCAAAAATATCCAGCAGATAATCGTACTTTTCCTCAGCCTGTAAATCACTGTAATCGACAGAAATCTTTTCAATAAGAGCATCCAACAACTTATTCAGAGAAAAGGCCATCCTATCATCTTCAGCGTCATATGTATCTTTGACTTCCTTAGTAAATCGACGCATAGACCGTGAATTAACATACTTTGATTTTCCGAGATTTTTTATCAGCACTCTTTGACAATGATTATGATAGTTTATATACTCGCGATCATCATCCGTAAACATGCCGTAAAAATAGTCAACATTTTCATCTCGTAATACTTGTTCAAGAATCTCAACGCCATTACGCCCTCTTAAAAGTAAAGCAACCTTTGAATTCGGATTTGACACGAGTAATGATGTCACTTTGTTAACAATTTGAGTAGCTTCATCGATTTGCGACTTGCCCCAGTAAGCAGGCACTGTAGCTGTTTTACTTGGGATTTTAGTGAACTCAGACTGAGCATTTAAGCGGATATTTGCATCAAGCAGTAACATCTGTTCGTTATTCCGAAAACGATAATTCTTCTCCAATGATAATTTTTTCATTGAATATCGGGTAGCAGCATCCTCCATCAGTGAGGGTAAAGCCCCTATAAAACCATATATTCTCTGTAGTGGATCTCCTAAAAATAGGAGCTTAGTATTCGGAGTAATAAGCGTCTCTAAAAGATTCCATGCTATGCAATTTGTGTCTTGAAATTCATCAACAATAATCAATGGATAATAATTTCCATAAAAGAAACGGATTTTTTCATACTTCTTAAAAAGCTCTATTACAAATAAAATAACTGAGTTATGAGTTATATATTCTCTCGGCAGAACTTTTGTTAGCACAATATCATTATATTTATGGATGTCTACATCAGAAGGCATACAACTGCTTTTAATGCTATCATCAATATCCTTCATGAACTTTAATTCAGATGTACTTACATGGGCAACAATGTCTGGATATTTAGTAATATCGTCATCGCCAACAGCAAAATACAGATTAACGTTTTTTCTGAGCAAATCCGAAAGTAAGAAACCATATTTTGCTAGGACAGATTTGCAGAAACCATGATAATTGGTTATGGTCATTTTATCGGTCAATGTCACTGGATTATTACCCTGTCCCAATAAAGAAGGTAATTTTGCTGCAATATCTCTTTTGATTTTTAATGCAGCATTTACACTAAATGTTAATCCCAGTATTCTTTTGGGATTTGGGATTTGTCCGGATGCATACAAATATGCAATTCGACTAACCATAGTCGTCGTTTTTCCAAATCCAGCCGGTGCTTCAACGATTACACGATTCTCGTCAGAAAAAATAACCTCTAATTGCCGAGCATCACCTTCGTGTATCCTGGAAATTTTATCTTTTATTTCAGTGAGGTAATCAGTTGCCATCTCGCGCTACCTCCTGAGCCTTTAATATTGCATTAGAATAACATTCCGGAATCTGCTCTGGACCAAGCTTTTCTCCAATTATGCGGCCAAGGAGGATTCCTTTCTTTGCGGTATACCAAGCAGAAAACATATTACAAAACTCTGTTTCATTACTATCCGATACATCATTTAAAGAAATAGGGGTATAGCCCTCTAACGAAAGCTTTTGCTTGGCAAAATATTTCTTTATAAAATCCGCATCCATAACTTCGATCATCGCTTTTTCATATAATTCCGTAGCGATATCTCTTGCTAACTGCTGACTACCAGTGATAAATAGTTTTTTAATAATTTCCACTTCAAAGAATGATTCTGTTGTAAAGAAATCTCTGTCAGATTGTTCCTTACCTTGTTTAACATCTCCATCATAAATCGCAATACTCGGTATTTTAAAAGCCGCAAGTAGTTGTCTTAATGGTTTAATAGAGCCTTGCCCCTGTGCATTAATAACACAGATGCCGAGATCATCTAAAGACACGCCCAGTTTTTCTGCAAAGCCTTGAATACAGCCGTATTCCGTTTCGCCCTCTATCAGGATAGCGCAGTGCGAATAAAACGCTTCTTTTAGCTCAGGGAAATGCATGATTAAATGCTTCTCTTTTGCGTCATTCATTTGAAGTTGCTTTGAGGCTCCACTTATAACCTTAACGCTTTCGTTTTCTTTGTAAAAACGTATTAGATTTCTGTAGTCACCAACAAGTGCATCTGTTGAATGAGTAACAATGATAATCTGGCCAAGAACACCGTCTATGTTGAAGCATTCCTTTAAAAGCTTCCTAAAATTTTCGTCCTGATTACTTAATATTCTCTTATAGTATCCGATTAAAGATCGCTGCAAATATGGATGTAAATGAACTTCTGGCTCATCTATTGATAAAATTATAGGAAGTAACTTTTCACTAGTGTCATTTATAAAAAGCCTCTCTTCGAATGCGATGCCTTTACTTTTAAATAATTCCATAATAAAACAAAGGATACTAATAGATGCCATTGCAATATATTGAACGCCAGACCCAGTAGTATCCAATTTGCGTTCACCATCGGATAGATAAAATAGGCTTGATACTACATCAGAGGTATCGGTGGCAATTGACGCCCCGATTCTATATTCTCTAAAGCCCTGAATGAGGGAGAGATTTTGATTAATATACTTTGCTAATTCAAACATTCTTTCCGAATTAACAAATGATTGATCACCGAATTGATTGACAAATCTTTGAGTCAATCCGTTCATTAACAAACCCATGCCCTTTTTAGAGTCGAGTTTCAGTTCTTTACTCGGAGAGGCAGTCGATTCGTATTTAAAGTAATTCAGTTTTCTCAGTTGCTTCATAGGAATATTGTCATCCGTATCAATGCATACTGCTGTGGGATAAGCATCAGCAATTCCCTGACGATAACGAATA
>CACXCB010000036.1 GCA_902766005.1 uncultured Erysipelotrichaceae bacterium
GAATCTTTCCCAAAATAATAAAAGCGTCGGGCAACCACCCCAGAATAAAAATAGTTGAGTGCAGCCTTCATACTTACGGTCAGTCTCTGCACAGCAAAAACAGAGCAGAGCAGACCACAAAATCTGGCCAAATATTTTACAAACCGTATCATGATTCTAAACTTTTTTGGATTCAGTCAATATTGATTGCTTATGGCGTTGTGAAATGAATTGATAGAAATCATACACTTTGTTGACACTTGCTTCATTGGTATAGAAATGCAGAACTGTTTTCAGAGCATAACTTTCTATCTTTTTTCTTTCCTCTTTACCCATCCGTTCCACTTCCATCATTGCCGCAGTCAACTCTTCAGTCGTTTGATACCTAAAACCTATTTCTTCTCCACAGAGTTCGAGTCCATTGTCGAATTGCTCTTTTGTTCCGGTATTGTCTTTTCCAATAACCAGACATCCATTGAACATAGCCTCAGCCATACATCTGCCAAACCCTTCAAACCATGAGGGAACAATAATGGCCAGTGCTTTTCTCAAGGTATCGGTCAAATCTTTCAATTCGCCAAGGAAAGAGACATAGTCTGAGATTTCATTCTTTTCAATCGTTCTTTTAACCTCTTCATAAAAAGCCTGATCAGATACCGCACCAGCAATCCTCAACTTGGCGGGACAGTCAGAATGGCGGACATATTCCGCATAGGCATGGATTAATTCGAGCAGTCCTTTTGGCCTCTCTATCCTACCTGCATAGAGAAAATAATCTTCTTTAACATTATGCATCATACCCGCTTCTGAAGTCAGAACAGGGTCGTAGATCATTCTCACATTCTCGGCATTAGCCAGCCCATAATAATTCATCACACCTTTGGTGATGCAAACCGCATAAGAATCAGGTTGACGAAGTTGTCGATAGAAATAGCGCGAAGAAGGAAAAAACTGCAGATATTGATTTTTTCCCACATATTCCCTTATATGATAGATATGAGGCACTTTCAAATAAGCAGCAAGTTTGAAACCCAGTTTCATCACAGAAACATTGGAATGAATGATATCAATGCCTTGATTTTTGAAAATCTTCTTCAGTTTTCTCATAGCCAACCTATTCACCAACAACCTGCATATAATTCTGGGTATATAAAGTAAATGCCCTTTAATTCCAACTTTTGACGGATAGACACTGGCTCTCATATTAACAGCAACAACTTTTATGCCCTTTCTATTTAAAACCTTATAAATTCCCTCTTTATCAGGAGTCAGAACGCAAACCTCCAAGCCTTTATCTCTCAAGCCCTCCAACAAAGGCATGAAAGATTTTGTGGCACCTCCATAGACAGCCGTCGCATTGAGTATGTAGAGTATTTTCATCTCACTTTATCTGTTGCAGTGTCTTTAATAGAATAGGATAACTTCTCACTATGAACCAGCCCATATATAGGGATAAGATAATTAAACCAGAACGGAAAGGCAGAGACAATGAAAGGCAACATGGAAATCATAAATCCAGCCCATCCCAGCCTTGGGTCGTTCGATCCCTTAAACATGAGATAATAAAAGACCAAGACGAGCAAAATTCCCAAAAGTCCATACTCATAGAAGAAAACCTTGATACCCGCATTTCCGAAAGTATTCTGCTCACGGTCGAAATATCTGCCGATAAAGATATCAGCGGAAGTGACATATTCATCGAACTCATTTTGGAAATCTTCAGTCACGCGGTCGTCTCCAGCCATTTCACCATCTTCCACCTCCATACGCATCACAATCAAATTATTCAGCAGATTATCACCGTCATTGTAATAGAAAGAGCCTACTACCAAGGTTGTGATTAATGCTACAATAAAAATAATTTTTCCTATAATGTTTTTCCGTTTTATCCATAAGTGGAGGAAGACCACCACAACCAACATCACATACGCAGTGAGGGAGAAGGACATAAAAGTAGCAACAAGCAACACCAAATTATACCATTTTTTCCACTTGTTGATTTGAGCGAAAAGCAGTAATACAGTTGCCATTCCAAGATGGCTGGGTTCAAGGAATACGGAATGGAACCGGGGAACCAAGTCGAACATAGACCTGTCATCGAGCAGGAAAAAGTAATAATTGGTGAATGAATACATGTTGTCACCATATACCACATCCCTTCCAGGCAGATTAAAGCCGAACAGATAGAGGAAATAGGCTGGAATTGAGAAAACAAGCAGCCAAGCCATAGCTTTGGCAATAACAGTAACAGTCTTCATCAAAATATCCTTTCTGATACGGAACAGCGCCATGAAAATCATAGCCCTAAAAACCATCATCAGATAGCCATTAAGATTAAGGTCTCGTTTTATAAGCGTATATGTATAAGCGATGAAAAACAGTACTAAAGGTAAAATCCATCCATCCCGGTCAAACACAGGATGCTCCATGGTGTGTGAAAGATAAAATGCCACAAAAAGGAACAAACAAGCAAACAAAGGGAAAGTGCTTGCCACAGGCCACATAAACCAAGGAAGTAATGAACCGAAATAGGCAATGAGCATACCGATGACAAAAAACACATTAACGATGCTCTCCTTGCTGACTATGACATCCTTGCTGTTATCCATGGTTCCGATGTTTTAGTTTTGAGAA
>CACXCB010000037.1 GCA_902766005.1 uncultured Erysipelotrichaceae bacterium
CGGCGGCAAGGAATGCCGCGATGACCAGAACGATCTCAAACAAGACCGGATGTCTTTCTCCAAACTGAAACATCGTACTTTCTCCTACACACATTCGTCAAAAGCATTAACTCCCTTGAGCTCAGAAGGGTCAAACCCCTCATTTTGTTCATAAAAGCTTACTGCGAAATGCAGAAAATAAACGTCCATAATCAACGCGATATTCTATTGTCTATAAGTCCTCAAGTTTTGTGCCTACAGTGACGAGTTCTATTGCTATAGCCACCTGGGCATACTTTTCGAGGCGTTTTCCGCGTTTCGACCAGTCAGTCTCACCGAAGGTGAAATGCTCGTAAAAGTGTTTAAAATAAAGGATTTCTACGAGTTCAACTTTTGTAGCAACACTATAGTCTCGACGTGTTCCGTAAACGGGAACTGGTCTACAGGAATGATCTTCCTAATCCTATATCCTTTTTTATATAGGATATCTATATCTCTTTTCTGTGTAACAGGATTACATGACACATATACGATTTTCTTGGGATTGGCGTGTGCCAGAGTATTTAAAAACTTATATGTAGATCCGGAACGGGGAGGATCAATAAAGGCCACATCAAACTGCCCTCTCATCTTCTCCATATACTTTTCCGCATCATTACATTCAAAACGGACATTATCTACATGATTCAGCTTTGCATTGCCAATAGCATCCATTACAGCTTGTTTATTGATTTCAACACCATACACCTGTTTTACATAAGGTGAAGCAATCAATGATATTGTTCCGATGCCGCAATATGCATCCAAAACAACATCCGTCTTTTTAAGACCTGCACATTCCACTGCGATAGTATACAGTTTTTCTGTTTGTATCGGATTCACCTGGAAAAAAGATTTCGGGGAAATATGGAAATCAAAACCACAAAGATTATCTGTAATGTATCCTTTGCCATAGAGAACCTTTTCCCTGTCACCTAAAACCATCGATGTATTTCTGTCATTGAAATTCAAAACGATGGTTTTGATACACGGGTGTTTCTCTAAGATTTTCTTCACAAATTCCTTTGACCCCGGTAATTGTTTTGAGCCGATGACAATCACCAGAAGAACGTCTTTTGTGGAATGGGATACGCGTATATACAAATGACGTAATACGCCTTTCCTTCTGTCTTCTTCATATGGCTCAATATGCATCTGATTGGCAATATCACAAACTGATTGAATGATATCATTTGCCTGCTGATGCTGGATAAAACAATCGGTATTCTTTAAAACAAAATGAGATCTTTCGGCATACGTTCCTGCTATAACCTTTTTGTTTTTGTCTTTGGCAAATGTAGCATATATTTTATGCCTGTAGTTATACGGATTCTCCATCTGCACAACAGGCTGTACTTTATTCCGGCTGAACAGTTTCTGCACAAATTCCTGTTTCTTTTCAATTTGCTCACTGTAATGTAAATTACCGTAAGTACATGCCCCGCATTGTTTCATGATCGGACATTTCTTCATAATTCAACCTCTTTCAATGTATGAACTACATGATCCGTAACATCTTTTAATACTCTGTAGGATTGATGACCTGTGGCAACAAGTATACAGTGATCGATGCCTAATGCATCCGCAGTTTCTTTGTCATGTGTTGTGTCACCGATGTATAAACAATCTTCAGGCTTAACCTCAGCATTTTTCATCCATTTTTTTGCCATGTCTATTTTTGAACCGGCAAGACGGTTATCTATGCCGAGAATCTCCGTAAAAAGATGATCAATATGAAGCTGTCTGCATTGATTGATCAATGCATCATGTAAAGATGCGGAAAGGATAACATTCTGAAATCCTTTATTGATGGATTCCTGAATCTTATCCATGAATCCATCCATCAGGTCGCATGTATGAAACAATGCATCATATTGTGCATTATATTCGACAGAAATATCCTCATAGGTTTCATTCTCAAATGTATATCCTACTTTGTAGTAATAATTGATGACAGGAAAGCAGAACAGTTCCCTGTATTCATCCAGGGATATATCTTTCATCATCCCTCTTTTGTGACGCATTTCATTTTCAATCTGCAGGCTTAATGCCGCATCGTCTATAATCGTTCCGTTAAAATCCCAAATGACTGTTTTCATGCCTATGATTATACAGGAAAACATTGATTATGCAAAAAAAAGAAGATCCGAAAATCTTCTTTTCATGCGTTTTCAATTTCCTTCATCCATAAGGAAACAGAAGCATCGCTTGGCATGCGCCAGTCTCCTCTCGGTGACAATGTGACAGAACCGACTTTCGGTCCATCCGGGAGACACGAACGCTTGAACTGCTGATGGAAGAAACGGTTATAGAATCGTTTCAATGCATCTTTCATCGTTTCTTTGGATATTTCCGGATAAGCTCTTAAAGCAAAGGCGAGTATCTTTTCCACACAGAAGCCATAACGCAGGACATAGAACAGGAAGAAATCATTCAGGTCATACTTTCCTATCTTCTCTTCTGTTTTCTGCGCAATCTGCCCGTCTTTGTTCGGTGTCAATTCCGGTGATATCGGTGTATCGATGATACTGAGAAGAACCCTTCTCAATTCTGCATTATCCGTCGCAAGGGCATATGCCTTGCAGATGTACTGTACCAGCGTCTTAGGAACCGATGCATTGACACCATACATAGACATATGATCTCCGTTGTATGTGCACCATCCAAGAGCCAGCTCTGAAAGATCACCGGTTCCTACCACAATACCGTTATCCATATTTGCGGCATCCATCAGAATATAAGTACGCATTCTAGCCTGGGCATTTTCATAGGTCACATCATTTTCACCTTTATAAGTACCGCCATGACCTATATCTTCAAGATGTTTTTTCACGGATTCTTCGATGGCAACTTCACGGATTTCCACTTCAAGCGACTTCATCAGATCAATTGCGTTATTGTAGGTTAAAGATGTTGTATTACCACGATTTGGAAGAGTATAGGCAATGATATGTATATCTTTTTCAATCCTTTGCGCTTCATGACAGACAAGTAATGCCAATGTACTGTCCAAGCCTCCTGAAATACCGATTACAAGATTTTTAATGCCTGTGTGACGGACTCTTGTTGCTAAACCATGTGCCTGAATCTGCAGTATTTTGCGGCATCTTTTCCACCGCTCTTCATCATCTGCAGGAACAAACGGGTTTCTCGCTACGGGATACTCTTCCTCATGCAGCTTAGCGAGAAGCTCATCTGACGTAATTGCATACTTTTGTGCAATCGGAGAAACAGAAACAGGTATCCTTTCATAACCTTGTGTATCAGGATAGGTTGACTGATGAAGACGGTTATAGTCAATTGTATCAAGGTCAATGATCCCAGATCGTACACAAGGTGTTTGTGGGAAGATGACATCCTTTAGCATTCTTCCGTTTTCCGCAATCATGGAGTGTCCCGAGAAAACTAAATCCGTACTGCTTTCATCCATGGCAGCCGAACAATATAAATATGCACAATAGCATGATGATGACTGCTGCAGAACCATCATTCTGCGATAATCCTGTTTGCCGATCACTTCATCGGATGCGGATGGATTGACAATGATATTGGCTCCCGCCATGCAGGCGTGCGTGCTTGGCTTATCAGGAACCCAGAGATCTTCACAGATATCCGTACCAAGGCATGCCCCTGTTCTTTCATCTGTAAAGAGATATTTCGTGCCGAAAGGAATATTTTCATCATGAATTTTAATGCAATCTTTTTCAATATCCTTACCACTTGCAAACCATCTCGCTTCATAGAATTCCCCATAATTCGGGATATTGATTTTTGGCACGATTCCGCATATTTTTCCATCGGAAAGATAGGCTGCGGTATTATAGATCTTATTTTTATATTGCAAAGGCAATCCTACGACAGCTGTCATTGTATCAGGTACGGCTGAAGCAATTTCTGCCAATGCTTCTTTGCATGCTTCAAGCAATGAACGCTGAAAAAAGAGATCGGCACATGTATAACCGCTGAGAGATAATTCCGGAAACAGCATTACACCGCTGTCTGCATGATCCTGAATCATACGAATGATTTGTTTTGTGTTATAGGCAACATCCGCAATCTTCAAAGAAGGCATTGCTACGGAAACTTTAATCATTTTGTTTTTCATATTATTCACCTGTTGAGATATGCATAAAGGCCTTCAAGTTCTTCGGGAACCATATCCTTCAATGTCTTTAATTCATTTCTGATTTCCATGTATTTTCTGCGTATTTGCGTGGATGAGACGGAATGATAGATATCCGGGGTATGTACCACTTGAATACAGGATGCAAATCCGGAAAGGTATGGATCTTTTGCGATATAGCTGATACAGTCATCTTCATACCTGTCCATTGCAACAACACCGAATTCATGCATGATTTCGGGAATGTATTGCCAGTTTGTCTCCAATTCAATCAGCTTGTCATAACCGATCAGAAGTCTGCATGAATACCCTTCCTCTTTGAGATGCTGAAGTGTCAGATATGTTCTTGGCTGTGTATCCGAGTGAATTTCAAAATCACTGACGATCATCCAATCCTTGTTTTCTGCAATTTTATTCAGCATGGAAAGCCTGTCTTCATCCCTGAAGGCATAATCTTTCCCCTGCTCTTTTTGGATGTACGACATCTTGCTTGGGACAAAGATAACACAATCAGATTGACTCTCTTGCATTGCATGGTATGCAAGATCGATGTGTGCTCTAGATGGCGGGTTGAAGGCTCCTCCGAAAACAAGAGCTTTCATCCTAATTTACCGCCATGCAGCTTCTCATACATCTCTTCCCTGACTTTTGCGACATTCAAAGAAAGATCGACATAATGCTTGTGCGGGAATTCCGGTCTCAATTCACTCTCCCACACCTTGTTCTGCAGCTGGTCTTTGATATATGCTTTCTTTTCGGCAATTGTCGGAAGATCAATGACAACTTCACCATGAATCATATGCGGCACAAGAAGTTTTTCAACTGCATACGGAACAATCTTTTTATGCGTATCAAATGCATCGGGATCCAGATTGACAACAGTAATTTCTTTACCCGGTTCAATTACTTCATCATCCAGTGTGATGATGTCACACTGACCT
Organism: uncultured Erysipelotrichaceae bacterium; assembly: GCA_902766005.1. Lineage (GTDB taxonomy): Bacteria > Bacillota_I > Bacilli_A > Erysipelotrichales > Erysipelotrichaceae > Bulleidia. Next base: position 5,083 of record CACXCB010000037.1, read on the forward strand.
TTGCCTTCTACATCGAAGACTCTCCATGCCATCAGCTTGCCCGGGATAATCGCTTTGGAAACCGTATCGGAACACTTCATTTTCGGTGTATATGTACCATCATCGTTTTTCACTGCAACAAGCTTATAGACGCCGCCAAATACAGGATCAGTAGCGGATGTAATCAGCTTTTCGCCTACACCATAGGAATCAAAATGTGCACCTTCGTACAGTTCCATATTGGACATTTTCTTTTCATCCAGGGAATTGGAGGCAACCAGCTTGATATATTGTTTTCCTGCTGCATCAAGTGCCTTGCGCAGACGTTTGTATCCGCGTGCCAAGTCACCGGAGTCGATTCTGGCAGATTTAACTCTCTTGTTTGGATCATCCGGATACTTTTCTATCAGTTCATTATCCAGCTTGATCAGATTCGGCAGACCGGATTCAAAGATGGAATATGTATCCAACAGCAATGAAACATTATCCGGATAGGTTTCGGCATAGGCTTTGAACGCTTCGTATTCGCTTGGGAAGAATTCAATAAAGCTGTGTGCGATTGTTCCGACAGCCTTTACATCGGAACCATACCGCATCTCAGCAAGACAGTTTGCAGTGCCGATACACCCGCCTAAAATAGCTGCATATGCACCGTCATTGCCTGCGGATTTACCCTGTGCCCTTCTTGTTCCGAATTCCATGACATTTCTTGGGGAATGCGTATTCAATCCGGTGATTCTTGTTGCCTTGGTAGCGATCAATGAATGAAAGTTCATCGTCTGCAGAAGATAGGTTTCAATCAAAATTGCACCCACCATGTCGCATTCAATGCGTACCATCGGTACCTGGGGATAACATACCGTGCCTTCCTTCAGCATGTAGACATCACCCTTCCATGTATAGGTTCTCAGATAATCGCAGAAAGCATCGCTCATTCCTTTGGTTTTGAGCCAGAGGATATCCTGCTCATTGAAATGATAGTTCTGTAAGAAACGGATCAGTTTTCTCTGACCGCAGCTGATTGTATAACCGTTATCATCCGGGTTTTTACGGAAGAACATGTCAAAAACCATAACGGTATCTTTAAAGCCATGTAAGAACAGAGAATTTGCCATGGTGAATTCATAAAAATCCGTCACCATTGCAGGATTGTCATAATCTTCGTCGGGAATATACGGTTCTACCTGAATCTGTGTCATTGTCTCTCCTCCTATTTCACCTGTATCTGACAGGATTCCATCACTTTTAATGCAGCTTCATGTTTTTCAGGTGTCACACCTGCACAAGCGTCCTGAATGACGCACATCTCGGTGTTTCTGCAAGCTGCTCTTAATAAGAGGGCATTGCTGATCACACAGATATCCGTGCACAAACCGACAAGCGTGATTGTATCCGGCTGCATCTCCTTGATTCTTTCAACTAATGTTTCAGAACCAAATGTTGGTTTTTCAATCAGAAGTGCATTTCTATTTTCCAAGGCATCCATGATTTCCCGGCGGATCTGCCATCCTTCTGTTCCTTTTATGCAATGCTCAACCGGAAGGTATTTTCCTTCAAGTGTCTGCATGTAGTTTTCTTCATGTGTATCCAGCGTAGCAATGATCTGATCGTAAGAATCACTCCGGATTTCCTCTGTTACCCGATCAACAATTTTAACAGCTTCAGCTGTTCCCAATGCACCGTCGATGAAGTCGTTCTGCATATCTACAACTACTAATACATTCATAAATTCTCCTCCAGATATGTATACATAGGATTAAAACGGTATAATGCGGCATATTTGCCGGAAACTTTTGCCTTCTTCCCTGTTTCCTTTAACATTTTGCGGATATCCCTTCTGAAATTGCCGGTATCCGTCTTATGGCCGATGATTGCTTCATAGACATCCTGCATCTGTCTCAATGTGCATTCCTCCGGAAGCAGGTTGAACATAATTCCTGTAGATGCGGCTCTGTTTTGCAGCATGTCCATTGCCATGTTGATGCCCTTGATATGATCAGCAGCAAGCTTTGCATTGGCATTGTCAGAAAGAATCGAACGTGTTTCCACATAGTTGTGCTTTGCCGTGTCATGGATAACATATTCCATGTGTACTTCTTTCTCATCGTCAAGGGTTAAAATGCATGTTCGATTTTGTTCAGCGGATTCCACAACCTTTTTGGAGATCGTAAACCATTTTGCATCCTGGGCATCATCTGCCGCTTTTGTGTTCTTAATGTTTTCTTCCGGTGTCATGGAAAGGTACATGGTTGTAATAACCCTGGTCCTAGGATCACGATCCGCATTGCCGAAAGTATACAGCTGACGAAAATACGTATGATCCGTTATATTTGTTTCTTCCGAGAGTTCTCTTCTTACTGCTTCCTCCATATCCTCGCTGAATTCAATAAATCCACCCGGCAAAGCCCATTGGTGAATGAACGGATGATCCTTTCTTTTGATTAAAAGAAGTTTCAGTTTTTTGTCTGTTACAGTCATCAGAATCATATCGACCGTATTGCTTGGATGACGATATTTGGAATCATCATAATTGGCAAGAAACTGTGCTAGTGTTTGTCCCTTTTCATTGATTTCTTCCATAAATACTCCTATAGTCATTTTGACTATACATATGATAGTTTGTTTACAATCTCATGTCAACAAAAAAGAGAGAATCATCTCTCTTTACTTTGTCTTCTTCTTCATTCTTGTGTATTTTCTACCGAGATTGATCTCGAGAAACCGCATCAGAATATCTTTTGACTCATTGGAAAAATCCAGAACCTTTGTCGTATATTCATCCGGTTTCTTTTCATTTGTGGAATCAACCGTAAAATAGACTTCGACAACATTCTTTAATTCTTTATAATCATATGCCCTGACAATCTCCCATGGATAGAATTTGCCGCCGGAAACAAGACCTTCTTCGCCAACCCCGTCTCTGACGATCATATACGCAGAAACCGCAACAACCATGACTGTTAAACGCGCATAATCCAGAAAGGAATTGTTCGGGACGGTCACAAAAGAAAGAATCGACAGCAATCCGACAATCAAAAACAGAATACGGATATATGACCACTGCTGGTCCTGGATCATTACCCTTCCGCGGTTTTTAAACCACCTGAACAGCATGAGCACGGAAAGAATGGAAAAGGAAACAATCAGAATAATATTCATCGTATCAGACATACAAATAACCTCCAAACATCTTGCAATGCAATATTATAACATCTCAAATCTTGTTTTCACCACTGAAACATACTAAAATTATCACCATGTACGAACAAATTCGATTATTTGCTACAGATTTGGATGATACTCTGCTGGTAAACGGTAAGCTTACCCCCAAAGGAAAAGAAGCTTTGATCCGCTTGCGTCAGAAAGGCATCATCGTTGTGATTGCCTCGGGAAGACCTTTTTACAGTATCCGCAGGATTATTCCCGATGAAGCATATGATTATGCATGTTGTTACAACGGCCAGGATATATTCCAGGCTTCTACAGGCAGACATATCCTTTCCCCCTGCCTTTCAGGAGAAGAAAAGGCATATCTTCTTTCTCTTTTAAAAAAATATGATGTTTTCGCAAATGCAAGTGATGAAAAAGAATCCTATTATTTTTGTGATCAAAAGCATAAATTTTACCGTTTTGCCTACACCTCTGCCAGAAACATGCTCCACCTGTTTTTACGCAGGCATTCCTATCCGAAAACCATTCGCACGGATTATTCAATGGTTATGGACATCGATTGTGCCAAGATCTGTTTTGCCGGTTTTCCTTTTATTCTCAAAACCATACAGAAGCAGCTGGACGAACGCTTCATCTCTTTCTTTGTTAACCCATGCTGGCTGGAAGTACAGAAAAAAGGTATCACGAAAGGAAATGCCCTGCAGACGGTTATGCAGATGGAAAACATCTTACCATCAGAAGCAATCGCCGCCGGTGACGGAGAAAACGATATTTCTCTTCTTGATGCTTGCCAATTCGGCATCGCCTTGGCCAATGCCATGCCGAAACTGCAGAAAACAGCCAATATACACATTGGCTTCTCCCATCTGGAAAGCTTGCCGAAGTGGATTGAAAAAAACCTCTTATGAGGTTTTTTAAATTCTTATGCCATCAATAAACACTGCTTCAATTTCGGATTCCAGTGTGAACGGATTACCTTTACAGATCACAAGATCTGCATCTTTTCCCGTCTCAATCGAGCCGACTCTGTCTGCAATACCCAGATGTTCAGCAGGATTCAAAGTAATGGCTTTTAAAGCTTCATATGGATCCATACCGCCTTTGACTGCCATACCGGCAATTAACGGAAGATGCTCCTGCGGAGAGAATGGAGAATCGGTAATAATGGATACATGACATCCTCTTTCTGCCAGGATTCCGGCAGTTGTCCATGATTTGTTCTGCAGTTCAAATTTGGAAGCATGTGATAAAGTCGGCCCTACAGCCATCGGATACTGTTTGTTTCTTTCCAGAACATCAGCAATCAAGTGCCCTTCCGTCACATGTTCGATCGTCAGTTTCAGATCAAACTCCTTTGCGATGCGGATAGCGGTAATGATGTCATTTGCCTGATGGGCATGAATTTTCATTGGGATTTCCTTTTTCATGACCGGGATCATGGCCTCATATTTCATATTGTAGGCAGGTTTGCGCAACGGATCATCTCCTGCTGCTTCTTTTCTGGCCATGTAATCCAGCGTGGCATACATCATCTCACGCATCCTGGCAGCAGTGGACATTCTTGCACTGATTCCCTTGTCTTTGTAGCAGCGCTTCGGATTTTCCCCCAGTGCCCCTTTCATGGCAACTGGATCCTTGACAATCATATCATCGGCACAGATGCCGTGTGTCTTGATCGCAATCCATGTACCGCCGATCGCATTAGCGCTGCCAGGCCCTGTAGCCACACAGGTAACACCTGCTTTTGCTGCCATCGCAACAGAGGGATCCAGCGGGTTTAAGCTGTCAATTGCACGTAATTGCGGTGTGCAGTAATCCGACATTTCATTATAATCGATTCCTTCGTATCCGATACCCCATCCGGACAGGCCAAGATGACTGTGCGCATCGATAAATCCGGGATAAATGTTTCTTCCCATGGCATCAAATACTTCTCCTTCAGCTGCAAGGTCTTTACCGACAGCGGCAATCTTTCCGTTTTTTACAAGAATGTCTGAAATGAATGGTTCTTTATGGATAATATCATGAATCAATCCGTTTTTAATTATCAGCATAGTATTCCTCCGCATTCATTTTACTACAGTTTTACACAATGCGAAACTTGCACACACCGTTTGTACAATTGCAGAAATATGCATCAAGAATCTCTTTGTTTCAGAAGCCAAAGAGTCTTTTGATCTTTTTCACCGTTAAAATACTTCTGCAGCACTTTCTGAAATATCTCATTATGCGGATCAGCAGCCGCAAATAAAGTCATGCAGCTTTTCAGCTTCAGATGATCCGGATAACCCATGACCTTTTCCGCATCATTCGTGTCAATCTCCAAAAGTGCAGAACTGATTTCCAAAAGCCTTGGTCCTAATACCGGATCGGCAAGGTATTGTTTGGCCTCGTTGATATTGCTGATACCGTAATAATCCGCCATGCCGCTTCTGCCGAGTCCTTTTAATTGCGGAAAAATATACCACATCCAGTGTGAATCCTTTCTTCCGTTTTGTATTTCCCTTAAAGCTGTTTTATAGTCTTTTTCTTGTGCTTTGTGAAATTTCTCTAAATGATTCTGCATAAATCGCCACCTCTTCTATCCCGTTTTCCCATGGATCAGCTTTCATTTAGTTGTATCATATTACAAGAATCTATCTCATTCAATCTCAATACATAGACAAAAGTGTTCCATAAAGAAAACTTCCGAATCTCTTCGGAAGTTAAGACATCATCTTTTTAATATAAACCTGATATCCTTCATCATCGGCATCAACCACGATGGTCTTGCCGTCAATATCCGGATTCTCAAGAATTGTCCTTGCGACAATGGTTTCGATCTCCCTTTGGATATGACGCTTCATCGGTCTTGCACCAAACATCGGATCAACACCGCATTTAATGATACGGTCTTTGGCGGAAGCTGTCACCTCAAGGTAAATATCCTTGGCTGTGAGTCGTTCTTCCAGCTGGTGCAGGAACTTATCAGCAATCTTCTTCAGGACATCATCACCAAGTGCATTGAAGACGATGATCTCATCGATACGGTTGATTAATTCCGGCTTGAAGAAATGATTTACTTCATCCATGTAATGCTTCTGTCTTTCATTCTGATCAGACTCGAAGGCATACTGGCTGCCCAGGTTGGATGTCATGATGATAATCGTGTTCTTGAAATCCACCGTAACACCTTTGGAATCGGTAATTCTGCCGTCATCCAGGATCTGTAACAGGATGTTGAAGACATCCGGATGTGCTTTCTCAATTTCATCCAGAAGAACAATGGAATACGGATTCCTTCTGACCTGTTCTGTTAACTGTCCGCCTTCTTCATAACCTACATATCCCGGAGGAGCACCGATCAATCGGGAAACACTGAACTTCTCCATGTATTCTGACATGTCGATTCTGACAATCTTGTTTTCATCATCAAACAGCTGCTGGGCAAGCGCTTTGGCAACCTCTGTCTTACCTACACCGGTAGGACCTAAGAACAGGAAGGAACCAAGAGGCCTGTTTTCATCCTGAATATTTGCTTTAGATCTCATAATCGCATCAGAAACAAGCTTCAACGCATTGTCCTGTCCGATAACTCTTTGAGACAGAGCCTGTGGAAGATGGAGAATCTTCTGTCTTTCCGTACTCATCAAACGGCTGACTTCGATGTGGGTCCATCTGGACACGATTTTGGCTATCATATCTTCATCGACAGTCTGGCGAATCATGCGTTCCTCGCCTTTCTGTTCGGTTTTGACAACTTTTTCCAAAGAAGGAATTGTCTCATATTTCAGCTTTGCAGCTTTTTCATAGTCTGCATCATTCTGCGCCTGAGTCAGATCCAGTTTTGCCTTTTCCAGAAGTTCCTTGGATTTCTTAATAGAATCCATCTCTTCCTTTTCCTTTTGCCATTGGGAGAACTTCTGTTCTTTGACTTCATTCAGGTTGGCAAGCTCCTTGCGGATTTCATCCAGCCTTTCAAGGGTTCTTGGATCATCTTCCTTCTTCAAAGAAGTCTCTTCAATCTGCAAAGTCATGATCTTACGGGAAAGTTCATCCAGCTCTGCGGGCATGGAATCCATTTCCACACGGATGCATGCACATGCTTCATCAATTAAGTCAATTGCCTTATCCGGCAGGAAACGGTCTGTAATATAACGATTGGACAGGGTTGCAGCAGCGATAATTGCCTCGTCCTTGATTTCAACACCATGGTGTGATTCAAATCTGTCTTTCAAACCTCTGAGAATACTGATTGTATCTTCGACCGTCGGTTCATTAACCATGATTTTTTGGAATCTTCTTTCCAATGCTCTGTCTTTTTCAATATATTTGCGATATTCATCGAAAGTTGTGGCACCAATGCACTTCAGTTCACCACGTGCAAGCATCGGTTTCAAAAGGTTTGCGGCATCCATGGAACCTTCCGTCTTGCCTGCACCGACAAGATTATGCAGCTCGTCAATAAACAGAATGACACCGCCATCAGCCTGCTGCACCTGTTTTAAGACGCCTTTCAGCCTTTCTTCAAACTCGCCGCGGTATTTTGCTCCGGCAATCATTGCCCCCATGTCGAGTTCAATCAGTTTCTTGTCCTTTAATCCAAGCGGAACGTCGTTATTCATAATACGCCATGCAAGGCCTTCAACAATTGCCGTTTTACCGACACCCGGTTCACCGATCAGGACAGGGTTGTTTTTGGTCTTACGGGAAAGGATTTCGATGACCCTGCGGATTTCATCATCTCTGCCGATGACAGGATCTATTTTCCCGTCTTTTACTTCCTGGACAAGATCATGTCCGTACTTGCTTAAAGCATCAAGCTGGCTCTCATTTGTCTTTTCATCCATCTTCATGCCACCTCTTCTCTCTTCTTCTGCTTTTTCAACCATTCTCTCATTGAAGTTGAAATTGCGCTTCATCTCCCTGATCACTGCAGCATCACTCATCAGCATGCCGATAAAGAATGCAGCAGTGCTCATGTATGTGTCTCCATGCTTCTTCATATACTGCAAAGCATTTGTGTAACTCTGTGACACATGTCTTGATAATAAAGGCTCACTGCCGGAAGATACACCCGGTAATTTGCCGACATATCCTCTTACAAAGGCAAGCAATTCATTTTTATTCAGCTTCAGCCGTTCCCAAATGCCATCTAGACCACTGTCTTCGAGCATGGCCTCCAGGATATGCTCAACGGTTAATTCACTGTTACGATTCTGTTGTGCTTTTGTCAAAGCTGCTACGATAATTGCCTGCAGCTGTTCTGTCATGTTTTCAATATTCATCCCTTCCACCTCCCTTCATGAGATAGATGTATTATGAGAATTGATCCTTGAATTTTTCCCAAATAGATTCTTTGCCGGAATTCTTCTGCAGCTTCTGCAATTCCTTATATAATTCTTTCTCTCTGTTAGTGAGCTTGGTATCCACCTTGACTCTGACGGTACAGATTTGATCTCCCTGCTTACCACCGCGCAAGTCCACAACACCTTTGCCTCTGAGGCGTAATTTTGCGCCATCCTGTGTTCCGGCTGGAATCTTCATGGATACATCCCCATAAATTGTAGGAATATCTACGCTTGTACCAATTGTTGCATCAACTGCAGAAATCGGGATCTCCAAAAGGATGTCTTTGCCGCTTCTTTCAAACTTGTCATGGGGAAGGACATTGATTTCGATAAACAGGTCCCCGTTCGGGCCTCCGTTTGTGCCTCTTTCACCTTTGCCGGAGACTCTCAACTGCTGGCCTGTCGAGATGCCTGCAGGAATCTTGACATCTACGCTGACACGCTTATTGATATATCCTTTGCCGGTACAATGCGGACAGATCTTTTTGATCTTCTTGCCTGTACCGCGGCAATCCGGACATACGCCTTGTGTCTGGAAGACACCGAAAGCTGTCCTCTGCTGGGTAATGACTGTTCCTGAGCCATGGCATGTCGAACATGTATCGATATCACCCGGTGTAGCCGCACCTGTCCCCTTACAATCCGGACACTGCTCGTCTACACTCAGATTAATCGTCTCGGTTTTACCAAAGCAGGCATCCATAAACGAGACATTCATGCGGTAGTAGCGGTCATCCCCGCGCATCGGTCCGTTATTTCTTCTTGAGCTTCTGGTAGAACCGAAACCGCCCATGCCTCCCATGAAGCTGGAGAAGATATCATTCAAATCCTCGAATCCACCGCTTGAAAAGCCGCCGAATCCACCGAATCCGTTTGCTGCACCATCCATGCCGGCAAAACCGAACTGGTCATATGTCTGACGCTTCTGCGGGTCGCTTAAGACTTCATATGCCTCGTTGATCTCTTTGAATTTCTCTTCTGCGTCTGGTGCTTTATTAATATCCGGATGATACTTTTTGGCAAGGGAGCGATAGGCTTTCTTAATCTCGTCATCCGAGGCACCTTTCGCAATTCCTAACACTTCATAGTAATCTCTTTTTTCGGCCATATCACATTCCTCTACCTTTCTTCCTTACAGATAGAATGCGGAATCATACAGGTTCCGCATTCTTCAGCTTAGTTTTTTTCCTTGAAATCTGCATCCATTACATCATCGTTCGGAGTGGAACCTGTATCCTGTCCGCCGAATCCTCCGAATCCGCCTGCATTCTGCTGAGCATTAGGATTCTGATACATAGCCTGAGCCATGTCATTTGCAGCCTTTTCCAGAGCATCCAGCTTGTTCTTCAAGCTATCCATGTCATTTGCATCAATGGCAGCCTGTAACTCATCTCTGAGCTTCTTGACTTCATCCTTCTGCTGCTGTGTAACATTCGGATTATCGGAATTGAGTGTTTCATCAATCTGTGAAATGAATGCTTCAGCTCTGTTTCTTGTTTCAATATCCGCCTTACGCTTGTCATCTTCAGCCTTATGCGCTTCAGCTTCCTTGACCATGCGGTCGATTTCATCATCGCTCAGACCTGAAGAATTGGTAATTGTAATGGATTGTTTCTTATTTGTTGCCTTGTCAACTGCAGTTACATGAACAATGCCGTTAACGTCGATGTCGAATGTGACTTCGATCTGCGGAACACCGCGTCTTGCCGGTGCAATGCCATCGAGCTGGAAGTTGCCCAGTGTCTTATTGTCGTTAGCCATCGGTCTTTCACCCTGTAATACATGGATATCTACTGCAGGCTGGTTATCAGCAGCTGTAGAGAAGATCTGTGACTTGCTTGTCGGGATCGTTGTATTACGAGGAATCAATACGGTCATAACACCACCCAGTGTTTCAATACCGAGGCTTAACGGTGTAACATCGAGCAGCAATACGTCATTGACATCGCCCTTGATGACAGCACCCTGAATGGCAGCACCGATTGCAACACACTCGTCCGGGTTAACAGAACGGTTCGGCTCTTTGCCAAGCTCTCTCTTGACTGCTTCCTGAACTGCAGGAATTCTTGTAGAACCACCGACAAGCAGAACCTGGTCAATTTCATTTGCGGAGAGTTTTGCATCTCTTAAAGCCTGTCTTACAGGAACCATTGTTCTTTCAACAAGATCCTTTGTCAAGTTATCGAACTGAGCTCTTGTGATGGTTGCCTCAAGATGCAGAGGTCCTTCCGGTCCCTGTGCGATCCATGGCAGGGAAATCTGTGTCTGAACCATTCCGGACAGATCTTTCTTAGCCTTTTCACAAGCTTCCTTCAATCTCTGTAACGCCATCTTTTCAGCCTTCAGGTCAACACCGTTTGTTCTGCGGAAGTCATCCACAAGGTAATCAATCAGCTTGTTATCGAAATCATCACCGCCGAGTCTTGTGTCACCGGCTGTGGAAAGAACTTCAAATGTTCCGTCGGCAATATCCAGAATGGAGACATCGAATGTACCGCCACCGAGGTCATATACAAGAATCTTTTGTTCTTTCTGTGTATCTTTATCCAAGCCGAATGCCAAAGAAGAAGCGGTAGGCTCGTTGATGATACGGCATACATCGAGGCCTGCAATCTTGCCGGCGTCTTTTGTAGCCTGTCTTTGTGCATCATTGAAGTATGCAGGTACAGTGATAACTGCCTGTTCAACTTTTTCACCGAGATAGCTTTCTGCATAATCCTTCAAATAGGAAAGAATGAAAGCAGAGATCTGCTGTGGTGTATATTCTTTTCCTTCAAGAGTGACTTTTTCATCTGTACCCATCAGTCGCTTGATGGAATAGACGGTGTTCTTGTTTGTAATCAGCTGTCTCTTTGCTGCATCACCGACAATAATCTCACCGTTTTTAAATGCAACGACAGAAGGTGTTGTACGGTTTCCTTCCGGGTTGGTAATAACTTTGGCTTCTTTGCCTTCCATAACAGCAACACAGCTGTTTGTAGTACCTAAATCAATTCCGATAATCTTGCTCATCTTCTTTTCCTCCTTATTCGCTTACCTTTACCATTGCCGCTCTTAACAGGCGGTCTTTCAGTTTATATCCTTTCTGCAAAACTTCAATGACAATTCCGGGCTCAACGCCTTCTTCCGGAACACTCATCAGCGCCTGGTGCCAGTTTGCATCAAACGGCTTTCCTTTTGCATCGATCTCTTCCACGCCTTCCTTTCCAAGTGCAGTCTTCAGCTGGTTGTAAATCATTTCCACACCTTTCTGATATGCTTCATCACTTGTCTTCTGGCTCAATGCCCTTTCACAATTGTCCAATACAGGCAGAATTTCCAGGGCAAAACTTTGAATGTGGTATTTCTTGAATGAATCTGAATCTTTCTGCAGACGCTTGCGCATGTTTTCCGTATCTGCATATGCTTTTGCATATTCATTTTTCAATATTGCTACCTGGTTCTCCAGTTCATTGATTTTCTTTTTCAAAACTTCTGTTTCATCGATTACTTCCGGTTCTTCAACAGGAGTTTCCAGGGTTTCCGCTTCTTCTTTCTCCTCTTCCACAGGGACGGCTTCCTCTGTTATTTCTTCCTTTTTCTCTTCATCCATTTTCTCATCCTCCTGTTTCATACATTTTTTCAATCATGCTCGCAACATAGCCAAGCATGGAGATGACCTGCTCGTAATCCATACGGCTCGGACCGATGACCATCAGTTCTCCGGATTCATGCTCATTGACTTTAAACTTTGATCTGACCACTGCCAAGTCATTGATCCATGTCAGCTCTGTACCTTTCTGTGTCGTAACGGCTAAGGCATTTTCATCAGTCTTTATCCGCTTCCACATATTGGAATCATCGAACATCATCATCAGTTTTTTCAGCTTATTGATGTCTTCAAATTCAGGCTGATAAAGAACCCTGTCCTTCCCGGAAAAATACACATTTTCCGAAGCAAATTTTACGAAGGCTTTTACAAATGCCGCAAACAGCAGATCGTGTCTTTGCACCACGCTTGTTAACAGAGGCTTGATTTCCTCCATCTTGTCAGCCAGCTCGTTAATCGGAACACCTTTCAGTTTCTGGTTCAAAATATCCGTACATGTTTCAATATCCGAGAACGGAACATCTTCATCAAAACGGAAATTCTTTGTTTCCGTATGTCCGGTGTTGGTGATAAACACGCATACAGCCCTTCTTTCATCTACCGCAAACAGCTTGATATGTTCAAGTTTTTGTGTGCTGGAATCCGGACCGATAGCCCCGGCTGTCATATTCGTCATTTCCGAAAGGATACGGCAGCTTTGATGAACAGCTTCTTCAATATTCAGGGAAGTCGTATCAAATGCCGAACGAATTGCAACTTCCATTCTCTTGTCTATGTTTGAACCTTTTAAAAGGTTTTCACAATAGAACTTGTATCCGAGCGTACTCGGTATTCTGCCGCTGGAAGTATGTGTCTTTTCCAGATACCCCATTTCTTCCAGTACCTGCATGTCATTGCGAATCGTAGCGCTTGAATATGGCAGGTGGTATTTTTTCTGCAGTGCTTTAGAGCCTACAGGTTCTGCTGTTTTAATAAATTCATCCACAATCGCTTTGAATATCTCGATTCTTCTGGGTGTCAACATGTTTCCACCTCCTTTTAGCACTCTTTCCTTTCGCCTGCCAATATACTACATCTTACCTTTAGCAATGTCAAGGGCAGAGTGCTAAAATGTTTGACAAAGAAAAACCGGAATTTATTCTTCCGGTTTCCTAAATTCATAATAAGTGATTCTTGTTGATCCGTAAACAACAGTCTTATACGGATGCAGGCATGTATACTCTTTGTCAAAATGATCTGCTTCGGCAGATTCGATGATGACTCTTCCACCTTCATTCATCATTTGATGCTCATCCAGGAAAGAGAGAACCTGGTCATTTGTCTGTTTTGCAAAAGGCGGATCCAGATAAACATAATCAAGCTGAATACCCTCTTCGACAAGAATCTTTAAAGCCTTCGCATCTTTCATCGGCATGATGCGGCTTTGTTTTTCACAGCCAAGGCTTATGACATTCTTCTTTATATATTGGATAGCCTGATAGGAAGCATCTACAAAGATCGCCTGATCTGCCCCTCTGGAAATTGCTTCAAGACCGTTGGCACCGCTGCCTGCATACAAATCCAGAAAAATTCCGCCTTCAAAAAATCCGCCGAGGGAAGAAAAGACAGCCTGTCTCACTTTATCCAGAGTAGGTCTTGTTTCTCTTCCTTTTCTGGTTTCCAGCTGCCTTGAAGCATATCGTCCTGCAATGATCCTCATTGGAGCTCACCCCTGCGGAATAATGCGATGACTGCCTGGCAAATGCCAATACATGCCAGAAACGACATTGTCGAACTTCCGCCGGCCGATACCACCAAAAGCGGAATACCGGTCAAAGGAATCAGTCCGGTAACACCGCCGATATTAAAGAACATGTGAAATAGCAGATACATTGCCGATCCGACAAGAATGACCTTTCCTTTCTCACTCTTCATTTTCAAAGCATAGGAAAGCAGCTTGAAGATAATGATGCCATATAAAGCAAACAATACGAAGAATCCCACAAAGCCAAGCTCCTCTACAATGATAGCAAGAATGTAGTCCGTGTTGGCAGCCGGGAAATCCATATATTTCTGTATGGAATTGCCAAAACCTCTTCCGAAAAAGCCACCGCTGGCAAAGGAAACAAGTCCCTTGATCAGCTGATATCCTACACCATAGCGATCCTTGAAAGGATCAATCGCGGAGATAAATCTGTTCTTCTGGTATTCCTTTAATATATATTCAGGAATACTTTCAATAATCTTTTCACCATACGGTGAGAGAATGAAAATAGCCAAAATAACCACAAGCCAGAAACATACCCGCAGGAATATTTCAAATTTACGCATCTGCGGATGATTCGGAATCAAAAGGCATACACAAGAGATCAGAAAAATGACGACAGCAGAGCCGAAATCCGACTGCAGTACGGCAACAATAAATATCATCAACAAGAGAAAAATCAAAGGTTTTTTCAGCATTTCATAGCTGCTTTTGAATCTTTTGGAAATATCTGCCGTATATGCCGCAACAATCAGAATTGCAACAATCTTGGCAAATTCGGATGGCTGTATACTGACTTCCGTAATACCGAGCGGAATGATGATCCATGCTTTCGCACCGCCATATCCCCCAAATCCAAGACAGACAACCAGCAGGATACATGTCAGTATAATAAGCGATGAAAATGCAGAACTCTTTAAAAACGACATTTTAAAATGGTTTGCCAGAAACGTCATCGCAAAAAAGCCAGCCAGGACATATATTGTCTGCTTTGCGAGTGAAATCAGAAGATATGTATTGTTTCCGACGGATAATCCCATGGATGCACTGCCGACCATGGCAATGCCAAACAGAGACAGAAGAATCATTGTTATGTGCAAACCGGCATCAAAGCCTTTCGGCATTAAAAATGCACCGTGTTTTTTATTTGTGTTGGTCTTTGTATTTGTCATATGAAAAATATTATCACAATGCATGTTATTTTTCTATGATTCGCAGATTAAATTTGCGTGAAAACGCTTTCTTGGTTTGACATTTTAACGCCTTTTCCCTATTATATTGCCGAGGTATTTTTATGTTGATAAATAATGATACGATTATTAAAGATACAGATCCTTTGATCCGTACAAAATCTGAACCGGTTTCTTTGCCTTTAAGCAAAGAAGATGAAGATCTGTTGCGCCAAATGCATCAATATGTGGTGGATTCTACAGATGAAGAAAAAGCAGAAAAGATGAATCTGCGCCCTTCCGTCGGCATCAGTGCCATCCAGCTGGGCATTCCGAAACAACTGACAGCGATCGTCTTTGATGATTATGACAAGGAAGGCAATCCGATCCGTCATGAATTCATGCTTGCCAATCCGAAGATTGTTTCTTCTTCCGTTCAGCAGGCATACCTTGAATCCGGTGAAGGATGTCTGTCCGTTGTTGAAGACCATGAGGGCCATGTAGTCCGTGCAGCACGTGTAAAGGTCAGAGCCTACGACCTGATCACCAACCAGTACATTGAAATCCGTGCCAGAGGGTATTTAGCTATCGTGCTCCAGCATGAGCTGGATCATTTCAAAGGTGTTCTCTTCTATGACCACATCGACAAGGATGATCCTTTTAAAGAAATACCGGGAGCAATGGTAATATAAAAAATGATTTGCATTTTCCTCATTTAAATGTATAATGCAAGTGAATATAACAGAAAGAGGTAATCCATAATGAATGAAACGATTAACGGCAGAGGTATTTCACCTGTCCGCTATGTTTCTCAGATTGCCGATTCCGATGAAAATGAAAAAACGATCAATCACGCTACCGACACCCTGGTGTATGCCTTGGGTGGACTTGGCGAGATTGGAAAGAACATGTACTGCTATGAACATGATGATGAAATCATCATTGTTGATTGCGGCGTCATGTTTCCGGAAGATGACTTGCTGGGTGTTGACTATGTTATACCGGACTATTCTTATCTGGTAAAAAATCAGGCAAAAATCAAAGCTCTTATTATAACCCACGGTCATGAAGATCATATCGGGGGAATCCCCTTCTTTCTACAATCGGTACGGCTGAAAGAAATATATGCGCCGCGCTTTGCTAAAGCTTTAATTGAAAAGAAGCTTGAAGAGCATCGGATGCTTCGATCCTGTAAAATCATAGAGATTGATTCAGACAGCAGGGTCAGAACGAAATATTTTAATATCGGATTTTTTGATACCGTCCATTCCATTCCTGATTCTCTCGGTGTATTAATCAATACACCTAACGGCAGAATTGTCGAAACAGGTGATTTCAAATTTGACATGACACCTGTCGGCAGAAATTCCGATTATCAGAAAATGGCTTATATCGGTCAGGTTGGTGTTGCCCTTCTCATGAGCGATTCCACAAACTCCAGTGTTCCGGGCTCTTCCATCTCCGAAAAGAAAGTTGCGCAGGCAATTTTGGAACAGATGCGCAAAACACCGGGAAGACTGCTTGTTTCAACCTTCGCTTCCAATGTATTAAGGCTGAATCAGATTCTGGAAGCAGCTGTTGCCTGCGGCAGAAAAGTAGCAGTATTCGGCCGTTCCATGGAAAACATCTGTGAGATCGGCAGAAAGATGGGTGTCATCAACATTCCTGACAGCAGTTTTATTACCGGCAACGATCTGAATACCCTTCCCGCCAACCAGATTTGTATTGTCTGTACAGGCAGCCAGGGTGAACCGATGGCTGCATTAAGCAGAATTGCAAACGGCACCCACAGATGGATCAAAATACTTCCCGGTGACACCGTCTTATTCTCGAGCAATCCGATTCCGGGCAATGATGTCAGTGTTGGCGGTGTGATCAACCAGCTGACAAGAGTCGGTGCCAATGTTGTGACGAATTCTCCATTGACTTCCTTCCATACAACCGGTCATGCACCGCAGGAAGAGCAGAAGCTGATGCTGAATCTCATCAAGCCGAAGTTTTTCATGCCAAACCACGGTGAATATAAAATGCTTGTACAGCATTGCGAAACAGCACAGGAAACAGGTGTTCCGGCTGACAGGTGCTTCATCTGTGCAAATGGCGATATCGTTGTATTGCGAAATGAAGAGTGCTTTATCGCTAATGAAAGAATTCAGACAGATGCCATCTATGTCGATGGCAACGATGCTTCAGGATTGAGTACAAGTGTTATTAAGGATCGCAAGATTCTTGCAGAAAACGGACTTGTTGCAGTCATCGTAACGATTGATTCACGTTACAACAAGATTCTGTGCAGGCCTTCCATTGTCAGCAGAGGATTTGTCTTCATAAAGGATAATCAGACGCTCTTAAAGGAAGCCGAGCTTGTCGTATATGAAGCGCTGAAAAGGAAAATGCAACAGAGAACGACATTCGGAGATCTCAAAAACTGTATCCGATCATCCCTGGAACCGTTCCTTTACAAACGTACCAATCGAAATCCGATTGTTATACCGGTTATCCTGAATCAGAAAGCAGCAATCGCCGAAATTCAATCCAAAACCGGTGCAAGAAGAACAAGAAAAGAGAGTTGATCAACTCTCTTTTTTCATACCAGTCTGTCAAATAAGCGGTACAGATGCTTGCGGCTCTTGCGCGGTCTTTCCAGTGCTTCCTGAATCGGCATTGAGGTAATCTCATTATCGATAATACCGACACAATGGCCACCGATGCCTTCCATCAGAAGATCAACTGCCTTTTCACCCATTCTGCTTGCGAGCATGCGGTCAGTCGGTGAAGGACATCCGCCTCTTTGGATATGTCCGAGCACCGTTGCCCTGCCGCTGAAATCCGTATGCAGGGAAACCTTTTTGGCAAGTGCATCCACATCGCATATCTTTTCGGAAATGATGACAATCGCATGGTTTTTCTTCACTGCGTCGCCGAGATATCTGAGCTTTTCAAGAACTTCGAGTTCGTCATATCCGGTCTCCGGTGAAATCACCATTTCCGCTCCGCAGGAGATCGCCGTATACAGTGCAAGATCCCCGCAATGGTTTCCCATTACCTCGACAATCGAACAGCGGTGATGCGAGCTCGATGTGTCACGAAGCTTGTCGACATTTTCTACACATGTATGTAAAGCCGTATCAAAGCCGATCGTAAAATCCGTTCCCGGTATATCATTGTCAATAGTGCCCGGCAATCCGATACAGTTGATACCTTTTTTGGTTAATGCAAGCGCACCGCGATAAGAGCCATCTCCTCCGATGACAACAAGGGCATCAATGCCTGCCCTCTTCAGGTTTTTAACACATACATCCTGCACTGCTTCCTCACGGAATTCAGGCAATCTTGCAGAGCCGAGCTTTGTCCCGCCTTTATCAAGGATATCCGAAACATCGCTTCTGTTCATCTGTAAAAATGTCTCTTCCAAAAGACCGCGATATCCGTTATAAACACCGACGACTTCAACACCATTATTCAAGGCAATTCTTGTAACTGAACGAATTGCAGCATTCATTCCGGGTGCGTCACCTCCCGAAGTCAAAACACCTATTTTTCTGACCATAAAAAAGCCTCCGTTATCTTCATTCTATCACTCAAATCAGCCATTGGAAAGATGATTTCTGCGGTCTTTTCCGGTTAGAACAACAGGCTTGCTCATCGCCTGAATTCTCTCCAGGATTCTTGTTGCTTTGAGTTCCTCCTGTTTGCCACGATTGGAAAAAGTGAAGTGCATCAGCAGGGATTCGAAATCATCATTGGATGTAAACCAGGTTGTCAGCCCTTCCTCATATCTTGCATTCAGCAGAGGAAGAAGGATCGAATCGCGATTCCATTCTGTTACACTTTCCGCACCGATATCATCAATTACCAGAAAAGAAGCAAATGTCAATTTTGCAAACTCCGATTTATATTCCCCATCCATCATGGATGACTGCATTCTCTGACAGAAAGTCGGATAATGGATAAAAGCCACTTTTTCCGCACCTCTTGCATGGTCGTTGCAAGCACATGCACTGAGATATGTTTTCCCGCTTCCCATTGTGCCGTAAAGATATAATCCTTCTTTTTTCGAGGAAGCATCCATCGCTTCTGCAAGAACTTTAAGATACTCCTCCGATTCATCCCGCATAGAGATATTTTTGAAGGAAACCGTTTCAAGATTATGGCTCAAATCCGAGACAAGATAGTTTTTCATATGTGTTCTTGCATTCAGGCGTTCTTTTTCATAGCGGCATGCTTCCTGAACCGTCTGCAGCATGCCATCATAAACAAGATTTTCAAAGTATCCTTTCCGGCTCTGTTTGCAGAAGGCCAGGCCTTTGCATCCCTGACACGGCTTGAAAGCATTCAGCCATCTTTTAATTTTCCACGGATATCTTTCCAGGCATTCTGCCGGAATTCCGTTTTTCTGAAAAACCTTGCGGACAATGGCCTCCTGTTCAAGCGCATGTACCAGTTCTTCCGTACTTTTTTCCATCTCCTTATTTGAAACGGGATTAAAGTTTAGCTTTTCCATATCATTCCTTCATCTGCTCCTGCAGCTTTCTGATTCTTTCAATCATTTCATCACTGGCTTTTGTTTCCTTGCCACTATCCTCTGAACCGTTCTGCATGTATGAGGGCATGCCGATCCTGATGTTGTTTTTCGTTTGTGAAACAGAGTCCTTCTTTGTTTCGGCAATCGCCATTTTTTTATTTTCAATTCCATCTCTGGCCCATTTGGCTGCAACCATATCGACAAATTTGCTGTTAAGACGGTTATCTGAAATCTTGAGAATGTATTCGATCATCACATTGATTACTTCATTAGAAAAATGCATGTCAATTGAAAGATGCTCAAGGATTTTCCTGTCAGTCATGGATACTTTTGCACCATTCTGCTTTGCCTGCAGGAAAGAAACAGGAGAAAGGCTGTAAACATCCTTCGGAGTCGGTACATCCGACTGTGCTTTCGAAGCAAGAATGCGCAGCTTTTCAGAATCAAATTCCATTGTGCTTAATCTGACACAATCTTTCATGAAGATGCGCATGCGGTCAGCTGACAGACCGTAAACCGTCGCCAGTTTTCCGATTAATGCCATATTCTCCTGTGTTCTGAGCTCAGCGGGAAAAACAAGCGTAGATGTGGTTTTGATGAAGCTGTCATAATCAAAATTAATTGTCACATCATCCATTGTAAACTGATATCTGGGCTTGATTTCCGTATAGGACACAGTATTATCATATTCCTGTTCCTGAATGAATCTTACTTCTCTGGTAATATCCTTATATCCCGATTTTGAAATGCCGCCTGCAATCAGGCGTGATCTTGTGGCATCTGCCTGTTTTTTGCCTACCTGGCTGGCATATCTGTTGGCATAGATCGGGGCATTGAAAAAATCTGCCGGTGATACTGGAGCATGGAGAACATAGATAAAACTGTTCTTTGTATCACTTTCACGATAATACGTCCGCATCAGCATGTATTCTTCCAGTTTTGCGCATGCACGGTCAAAAACATCCGCCTGAATGTTCGTCAGTGCAAACAGTCTGGCATGTGTTTCCTGAATTTGTGTCTTGCGTGATTCGGCAATGAAAGTCAGATAGATTAAAATTCCTTCCGGACCGATCAACGGCTGATACAGGCTCATCAGGGAAACAAGACCGTCATCCGACAGTGCAAAATTACATTCTATACGATACGTATCCCTAGGCTTTCTTTCCATTTCTACCTCTTAATTTTCCGATCATCTGATTGACCTTGCGATCCAGATCCTGAATGGATTCGTCGTTATAGATAACGATGGAAGCTTTGGCAATCTGAATTGCAGGATCAATCTGGCTGAGATACCGTGCTTCGGCTTCCTCCGAAGAATAATCACGCTCTTCCATCATGCGCCGAATTGCGGTTTCCTTCTGACAGGTTACCACAATAATCTCATCAAATTCATCTTCCAGATGGCATTCAAACAATAGCGGAACTTCTGCAAAAGCAAAGGGCAAATCCTCCTTCTGTGCAAAGAACTTATGCATGCCTTCAAATACAAAAGGATGAACAATTGCATTCAGCTTCTGTCTTTCTTCTTCATTCTCAAAGACAATTGCCGCAAGCTTCTTATTGCTGATATCCCCTGTATCATCAAGAATCTCTTCTCCGAATGTCTTTACGATTTCTTCAAACTTCACATTTCCCTTGTGAAGACACATTTTCGCATACTGATCACTGTTAAACACCGGCATTCCCCTTCTTCTTAAAAGAATGGATACTGTCGTCTTTCCGGAGGCAATTGTTCCGGTAATACCTATCTTTTTCATATTCCTCCTTATTTCTGGCAAAGCGGACAGTAATAACTGCTTCTGCCGCCGATCCATTTGACTTTTATGTCATGACCGCATCTTTTACATTTCTTTTGCGCATGTACAGAGCATTCCAGCTGAAACCTCCCCGTCACGCCAAGACTCGAAGTATAGCTTCGTATCGTAGTTCCTCCGGCTGCAATAGCAGCTTTGAGAATTGCCTTCGTCATGGTTACAATATGCTCCTCGTCATTACGGGTTATTCTGCGACAGGAACGTCCCGGGCGCAGATGGCATGCAGCCAGAATTTCATCCGCATAAATATTTCCAATGCCTGCAACAAAAGACTGATTCAACAGCAGTTTTTTTAAAGGCACATTCCTGTTATGGATGAATGCATGAACATACGCTGCATTGAATGCATCATCAAATGGTTCCGGTCCCAGATCATGCCAGTGAGAAAAATCGGTTTGTAAAGGGACAATTTCCATGCGTCCGAATTTCCTTGTATCGTGATACCGCAACTGCCTGCCGTCATCGAGCTGGAAGACCACATGGGTATGCCTGTCATAAGGGTCTTCAGGCTGCTGCAGGTAATACTTTCCCTCCATCCGTAAATGGGACACAAAGAAGAAGTCATCCATCTCAAACAGCAGGTATTTTCCCCTGCGATGAAAACCGCGGAAATGCTGATGTGTCAATTTTTTTATAAAATCCTCCGGATCATTTTCAACAATCTTTGGGTAGAGAATATTGACAGAGATAATTTCCCTGTCAGAGATCTGCCCTTCCAAAGTTCTTAAAACCGTCTCTACTTCAGGCAATTCCGGCATTTTATTTTGCCTCGTACCAGTCTTTTCCGATGGCACATTCCGCTGTCAGCGGAACCTTTAATTCCATGGCATTTGCCATGCCTTTTTCAATGATTTCTTTCATCTGCTCAACTTCATTTTCCGGCACATTGAAAATCAGTTCATCATGTACCTGCAAAATCATTTTGCTGGAAACATTCGCTTCTTTCATAGCCTTGTCGATATGAATCATAGCGATCTTGATCAGATCGGCTGCAGATCCCTGGATCGGTGCATTCATTGCAGCTCTCTTTCCGAATTCCCTAACCATATGATTTTTATCCTTGATCTCAGGTATCTCCCTGCGGCGATGGCACAGCGTTTCTACATAGCCTTTTTCCTTACAGAAGTCAATAAGAGACTGCATATACGTTCTGATTTTCGGATATGCCTGATAATACGTCTCAATAAAATCATGTGCCTCCTTGCGGGATACGCCAAGCTGTTCCGCCAGTCCAAAATCACTGATTCCGTAAACAATTCCGAAATTGACGGTTTTAGCCTTCCGCCTGTCTTCAGGTGTTATTTCATTCTCTTTTTTTCCGAAGACATCCATTGCGGTTTTTGTATGAATATCTATATCGGAATTGAATGCTTCGATCAGGCTGTCTTCCTCTGCCATATGTGCAAGCATTCTGAGCTCAATCTGATGGTAGTCACTGGAAATCAGCACACATCCGTCATCCGGCAAAAAAGCTTTTCTGATTTCTTTTCCGTCTTCGTCCCTGACACTGATATTCTGCAGATTCGGTTCACTGCTGGACAGTCTTCCTGTCTGTGTAGCAGCCTGGTTATAAATGGTATGAATTCTGCCGTCTTTCTGAATATACTTTTTTAAGCCTTCCGCATATGTACTGTAGAGTTTCATCCATTTGCGGTAGGAAAGTATATGATCGATAATCGGATCGATGCCTTTCAGCTTTTCCAACTTGTCGGCACTTGTAGAGCGGTTCTTTCCCGATGGCAGTCCCAGCTCATCATACAGAACTTCTCCGAGCTGTTTCGGTGAATTGATATTGAATTCCCTGCCGGAAAGTTCATAGATGACATTCTGCTCAGCAGTAATCTTTTCAAAAGTTTCCTTTGCGATTTTGTCCAGAACACCGATATCACAGCGGATACCTTCTTTTTCCATATTCAGAAGAATCTCTGTTAAAGGCATTTCTATATTGCGGTAAAGATCTTCCATACCGTATGCCAGAATCTTTTCTCCTGCAAGTTCTTTCAGTTTCCAGATGTTCAAAGCCTGTTGTCCGTTGAAGATTTTCTGTTTTTCTTCATCAATTACCATAACAGGCTTATTCGGCTTGCCATAGATTGCTTCATAAGTATCGTCCGTAGTCAGTTCAAAACGCTCCATGATCTTGTCATTGGAAGTCAATGTAGAATCGGCAAGTGAAGCCATGATCATTGCATCATCATGAAAAACAGCTTTAATGCCTTCTCTTTGCAGAATGTGAAGATTCCTTTTCACGTCATAACCTGTTTTATGCGGTTCTTGGGAAGCCAGATATGCCAGAAAGGATGAATCCGCTTTGGCATTTTCAATGGAAATATAATAACTGCTTGATCCGTCACACAACCCGAAGCCTCTTGCAGAAGCAGTGAGGAATGAATCCCTTGTCTCGTCGAGGTATATGGCCATTTCTTTTTGCAGCAAAGCTTCCGGGACTTTTTCACATGTATAATATGCAAAAGGAACTTCTTCCTGCTTTTCCGCATTTTCCTTCTGGGGAATTCTTTCGGCAAACCTTCTGGACAGTGCTCTCATCTCCAGAGTTTCCAAAAATTTTACACAGGAAGCATAATCCGGGATGAATGCGCAATCCTCTGCATGCAGATCCAGTTGTACATCTCTTTGTATGGTAGCAAGTGTTTTGCTTAAAATGGCTGATTCTTTTCCGGCACTGACCTTCTTCTGCAATGCACCTTTAAGATCCGCTTCATGTGCAAGTACATTTTCGACGCTTCCATATTCCTGTAACAGCTTGACTGCTGTCTTCTCTCCGATACCCGGTATCCCCGGAATATTATCAGACTTGTCTCCCATCAGGCCTTTCATGTCAATAACCTGCAAAGGCTCGATGCCCATCTGTTCAACAATGGCCTGATGATCCATCACATCGAGGTCTGTTAACCCTTTTTTCATCAACAGCACACTGGTTTCATCATCTACCAGCTGCAGCATATCATGATCGCTTGTCAGGATATATGTCATAAAACCTTCGGAATGCTTTGACATGGTACCAATCAGATCGTCTGCCTCAATATCCGGCATTTCCACCCATTTAATATGTAAGGAATCCAGAAAATCTCTTGCCAAGCTGAACTGGGGAACCAGGTCATCCGGGGCCGGTTTTCTGCCGCCTTTGTATTCTGCATACAGATCATGGCGGAAAGTATGCTTTCCCGCATCGAATGCAACCAGCAGTGCATCGGGATTTACCATATCAATCGCTTTTAAGATCATGTTGGCAAAACCGAAGACGGCATTCGTGGGAATACCGGAAGAAGTGGACATGCGCATACCGTAAGCAGTTGCATAGTATGCCCTGAACAGCATGGAATTGCCATCAATCAGCATCAGCTTTTTTTCTTCACTCATTGTCTTGTGCCTCCTGTTGTTCTTCATCCTGCGTATCGGATTGACTGTCATCCTGTACCTCGTCAACGCTCTGTGCAGATACCCTGTCTGTCTTCATCGTATCCAGTACACTCAGATTTTCATACATTAATGATAGATAATCTTTCCCTTCAGAAATCTCAAGATCTGTAAGACTGCTCAAATTGGACAATTCCACACGGGTCAGACTCAGCTCCTCTTCCAGTTCATTAAACAGTTCTACCATGTCTTGTGGCATATTCGGCTCATATACGATATATTTCACCCCATCGGCTAAGATACGTGATTTGATCAGTTCCAGCTGTTTTTCATTCGGCAAAACACCATATTTGGATATCACAACCGGATATACCTGAAAGCCGTATGTCTTCTGCCAGTTGCCGAAACTTGCAGTCATTGATACAAAACGAATTTCCTGGTTATTGTTGATTAAGCTGGTAGCCAATGCCTGATACTGGGCATCCAGGTTGATCAGATCTGTTTCCAGTTTTTCCAGATTATCATCAAAATAGGACTGCTGTTCCGGGTATGTTTTTACCAGCCATGCGTGAACATCCTTAGCCATTGAAAACATCGTGATCGGATCATTCCACAAATACAGATCCAGCCTGTCCATGTCAACCAGGTCAAATGCCTCATCTCTATAATATGGTGTTTCAATATAGGTAACTTCCCCATCGGTAATAACCTGTGTGTATCGTGCAAAATTATAGACCGCATTTAATGTGGACAGATCCACATCGGATGCCCCCTGGGCAGCAATATCCGATCTGTATACACTGAGATACGGTTCAAGATCACCGATATGGAAGAAAACCAGACTGTTGGATAATACTTCTTTATAGTCAGATCGGATGGAAGCTCTCTGCACAATGCTGTTGCCGTCCTGTATGGATAAAATCGGTAAATCCGTACCGCCAAGCCTCTGCAGGAGATAACCTATCGGATATACCGTATACGTGATTCTGGACCTTGTCGTTGTACAGCCTGTCAGTACAGTGATGCTCAATATACATGTTAAAACTAACTTTAAAATTTTTTTCATCTCGTCCTCCCGATATGATTGTTTTCATTAAATGCTGCAAGTTTATTCACGCCGGATTTCTACTTTTGGAATTTTCCCTGTTCACTCTTTCCAGCCGGCCTGTATTCTATTATATCTAAAACATATACTGTGTGATATTCGCAAAATATCACAGGCGGAAAATGTATTGAACATGATTTACCGCTGATCTTTTTCAGCAATACTGCTTCAACATCTTCCGCCTAATAGTTTACCATATCTTAGAGAAAGTTATCTATATTCTGTGTTGTCAAAGTCACATACTGCAGACATTCCTCAAACAGATCTTCATTATGAAAGCTTAAGAAATCATTTTGGCTGACAATGATATGATCAAGAATTCTCATCTTCATCATTTGAGCCAATATCAGAAGCTGTCCGGTGATACTCATGTCAGCATGACTCGGTGAGACATCGCCGCTGGGGTGATTATGTGCCAGTATCATTCCGGAACAGTTCTGCAATATTGCTTCTCGGAAAATATCCCTGGGATAGACCTGTGCTGTATCCAGTGTTCCCGTAAACAGAATCTGATGAGCTTTAATACGATTGAAATGATCCAGGAAAATCACCATAAAATGTTCCTGCAGGCTGCTTCCGATTTCTGTCTGAATCCAATGTACCAGCTCTCCTTGATGACGCATCACGTTCTCATCCATTACCGTTTCAAATGAGATACGCCTGCCGAGTTCAAAACATGCCTTCAGCTCCAGTGCTTTCGCTATAAAAATTCCTTTTACCGAACATAGCTCCTGAACGGATAATTTCGGTATTCCCTGTATCCCTCCGGCTTTTTCTAAAAGTTCTTCCGCAACATCAAGAACAGATTTTCCCCTATACCCGTTTCTCAGTAATATCGCTAGCAGTTCTTTTGCCGATAGCGTATTGATACCATATCGTAATGCCTTATCTCTAGGCTTTTCCTTTTCGGGAATATCGTTTATCATTTTTTACCAACCTCCCTATAAAAAAAGGCTGGCTTTTCAGAACCAACCTTTTACATATTCTTTTTAACCAAGGAACGGCGATCCGCCGAATACACCCAAAACCCCAAGTATGACAGCAAATAACATAAACAGCAACACACATTGCATGATAGACTTGTTCTTTTTGGCAAGCAGATGATAGGCAAGCCAGGTAAACAACAGTCCTGTAATTCCTGTAAAGAAACTTTCCGGTGTCAGAACCATGTCCTGTACCTGCATAACCGGTGTAATACTGCTAGTCAGATAAACTGCCAGCACACCGAGTATAAACAATCCGCCGATTCGTGAAGCATGTGTTAAAGCCTCTTTGTTTCTGACCAGCGATTCAACTGCTCTTGTTCCTTTTGCATAACCGTAATTCATCATTGCAAAACGAAGGAAGCATACAGCCGCCAGCATGACGCATGCATATATCGCAACACCGGCAACACTGCCGCTTTGTACCATCATGATCGTCCACATTAATGTTATGGGCATGAAGATATATTTGAATACCAGGCTTCCGCAGGCATCTGCGGCAGCACTTGCAGCCGTACGTACGGATCGTATTGTTTCAAGATCTGCCTTCTGCTGCTCAAGAGATAGTGTTACCCCCATCGCAAAAGTGCTGAACAGTCCGCCTGTATGCACATACTCCAGATGATGTCCCATTGCCAAGGCAAGATCCTTTTCATCTTCATGGATCTTTTTTAAGCCAGGCATAATTGCCCATAGCCATCCTATGGATTCACCTGTCTCACTGTTCAGGGAAGCATCCATCAGGAATGATCTCCATACGATACTGTTAAGTGTTTTTTTATCAAGAGGATATGCTTCATTCTTCTGTACATAAGCACCGGTTCCTACCACCATTTTGTTGCTCCCCCTTTCATTGACTTATCCTGTTTTTTGTCGGTCTGTGCATGATAATCATAAGCACTTAAACCGAATGCGACCATCACTCCTGCAAGAAGCACAATAGGTGATTTCCATACACTGCATGCAACAGCACTGAAAGCAGCACCGGCAAGGAAAGCACCGGGCATGTTTTTCACAGTGAGGTTTCTTGCCAGAACAGCAATGCCGATACATGGCATCAGCATGGCAAATGCATTTACCGTCTGCAAAATCCAGTTTGATTTTTCCAGGCCTGCAAGAAGATTTTCCAATCCTGCCAGATTATTCATCAGAACAACTGCTGTGATGGTATAAACTATTCCGCGAAGCAAAAATGCCAGCAGATTATACAAACCGATTTTCTTTTCATCTTCCTTTTCAGCTGCATTTCTTGCCAGAGGAAGGAATACCATATTCAGCATCTGTACCGCATGGGAAAGTGCAATACCTGCTGCACCGGCAATCACGCCTGAAGCAATTGCAGTTTCAGCATTCATTTTAAAGCTGATGGAAAGAATTACCGCAACAATACTGTAAAGCAGAAAATGTAAATGTTTTGTCATTAACGGATTTGTCTGCTCATATCCAAGCAGGATCATTTCCAATCCGGCACCGACTGACATGCCAGCCTGCATATTTCCTAAAGACGCCCCTAACAATGTACAGGCAATCAGAGGCCTGGAAAGGATATGTGTCAAAGCCACTTCATCCAAAGCCAAAAGCAATATCAACACATAAAGCATTTACCTGTCCTCCTTTGATTCTTTTTCAGGCACATCGCCGTAAACATATTTCAGAACATGCTTCCTGCCCTCTTCAACCGCAAGATCCGCAAGGTCATTCACATCATTGACATATCCTCTTGCCATATTGATCTGAACCAGCATACCCATATTTGTTCCACCTACAACACGAATGTCATGTGTTGCATGCATCTTCTCCGACAATTCCGACGAAATCTTATAGGGAGATGCATTCACAAGATCTGCTAGAATCAATATTCCATGGCAATCATCCAGGGATTTGATTGCCTTCTTCAAAGAAAGCTCCAGATCATCTGTCGAATCTTCCTGCTGAAAATCAACACAGGCAAATTTTTCCGGTTTCCCCGCCAAAATATCCAGTGCACTGGCCATTCCGCTGGCGAAGCCTCCATGCCCTGTTACAATCAATCCGATCATAAACTACCTCCAATGCCTATTATTATACCAATCTTATTGCTTAAAAACAAAAATAAGAAATATAATATTAAAGAAAACTATATGGAGGTTCCTATGTTCATTCAAAGTAACAGAATTTATATAAGCGGTATCTTCATGCCCGCAGTCTTATCTATGGAAAACGGAAAGATTACAGGCATTTTTTCCATTGGAACGCAAAAGCCCGATATTGATTACGGAAATAAAAGAATTGTTCCCGGATTTATAGATATCCATTGCCATGGTGCATATGGTTTTGACACCAATTATGCCGAAGCCGAGGGCTTAAGAAACTGGGCTAAAAACATTGTAAAAGAAGGCGTGACAGGATTTCTTGCCACAACAATCACAGAGAAAAAAGATGTGCTTTTGAAGGCGGTAAAAAATGTTGCTGAAGTCTCTTCGCACGAATATGCAGGTGCAAGAATCCTCGGCATCCATTTTGAAGGTCCGTACCTTGATATGAAGTACAAAGGTGCTCAGCCTCCGGAAGCAATTGTCGTCCCGGATATTCAGGAATTTAAAGAATATCAGGAAGCTGCTCAGGGACTGATCAAAGTAATCACGCTCGCCCCGGAACACGATCCGGATTTTACCCTGACCAGGTATTGTTCTGCCAATGATGTGGTTGTCTCCATGGGACATTCGGCCATCTCTTTTTCAGAAGCACTGCTTGCCATTGCCAACGGTGCAAAATCCATCACACATACATATAATGCCATGACACCGTTTACCCATCGTGAAAATGGATTGACGGGAATTGCCTTGCGCATGCATGATGTCTACAGTGAAATCATTTGTGACGGCAACCATTCCACATTTGATGCAATGCACATCTTCTACAATTCCAAAAACAGCAGCAAAGCCATCATGATCAGCGACTCCCTGATGTGCAAGGGATTCCCTACAGGAACAAAATTCCTCTTTGGTGGTCATGAAATAGAAATCTATCCGGATGGATCTGCTCATCTTGTCAAAGAAGGAAATCTTGCCGGTTCTACCATGAAGATCAATGAGGGATTGCGCAATGTTGTGGAAAAGGCAATGGTGCCTTTTGACAAAGCAATTGACTCCTGCACAATCAACCCTGCTTCGCTTTTGAAAATGGATCATCAGATTGGCAGAATCATTACCGGCTACGATGCCGATATGGTTGTCCTGGATGATGACTATTCCGTCATACAGA
This sequence comes from uncultured Erysipelotrichaceae bacterium, assembly GCA_902766005.1. Lineage (GTDB taxonomy): Bacteria > Bacillota_I > Bacilli_A > Erysipelotrichales > Erysipelotrichaceae > Bulleidia. Next base: position 35,113 of record CACXCB010000037.1, read on the forward strand.
CTTTCTGTAAAGGCATGCCGCAATTTTGACACTCCCCATGCCTAAAGGCAGGGGATTCTTGCTTCAACCACCACTGCTTGGATATTTCCAAGTCTTACACGATGTCCACA
>CACXCB010000038.1 GCA_902766005.1 uncultured Erysipelotrichaceae bacterium
ACCAAAGTTGAAATCGTTCAAAATCTCCTGGAATGTCTGGATGCTCTGTTCCAGAATCTCTTTTCTGTGAGCAACGAACAGGAGACGTGCCCGGGGATTCGCTTTTTGAACCTTTTATAGTCAAAAGCAGCGATTACGGTTTTTCCGAAGCCCGCAAATGTCAAGGTGTTGACGAGTTATTATTGCGAATAATTCACGTTTGCTGTTTCTGGTTTCCAAAAGTTTTCTTCTCAGCGTTGGATCTTTGACAGCTTTGTTGCGTAGTTGTGTCAGTGCTGTTTGTTGCAAAATATAAATACAGAAAGAATGGAAAAATCATCTTACCGCCCACAATCATAGTTTTCATGCTTTAGCCAACTATATTATTCATCATCTGATAACATTTCTTCGTCATCTTCATCAGGATCATAGGATGTCGTATATATCTCATTCGAGGATTCTGACTGTCTAAATTCTTCTGCCAAAATAGTACGGTTAAACTCAGCTGTGGGGTCGATACTATTGACAAGCTCTTCAAGTTCATCCATGGAAACTCTGAAAAACTCTTTTCTCAAATTAACCTTATTTACTCGTTTGCTATTTAATTCCTCATGTAGTCTTGATTCAAGACCTACTGCATCATCTGAGAAAATAAAGCTATGAACATCAAAACGGAATGGAACAGATGCATTTCCTAGCTCGTCAATACGTTCTTGAGGATTTAGGCGTCTTGTCATTCCAATCTTAAAGACATCTTCACCAAATGATCCAAGGTTACTTATAATGTAGACATTTCCTGCCTTGCCATTTGCAAGCTTTGATATTTCATCTTTCTTGACGATAACATCAGATAGCTGCGCTTGAAGTTCAAGAATCCTGGCGTTGAGAGCTGCCACTTCGCTCGATTCAGCAGTTGAAAGTTGTGCCTGCAGTTTTTCTATTTCTCCTGTATATTTTGACTCTTCCTCAGCAATTTTTTTACGCTCACGCTCCAGCGCTTTTCTCTCCTCAGCCTCCTGCCTCATCTGCTCTCTGATTGCCAGCTGTTCCTGTCTTGCCTGTTCCTTTTTGACATAATAGTTATATTCAATCTTGACCGCATTTATGAAGAGGTATTCTATCTCACCAATAAACTTTGTGAGTGTACCGGCAATGCTCTGATTTCCACCAGCTGCAATTTCAAGATATTTTCCGGTGACATCTTTCACATTTTCAATTGCCTTATCCAATTTATCATACTTCAGAGCATAAAGGACATTTTGAAGCTCAGCTCGTAGAGCAATAACCATAAGCTTATAAATCGCTTTATTTGCCTTTGTCGTATACCTTGATTCATATTGCTTCATTATTTGCGTTATCTTCCGGTCATTATCTCGATACGCTTTGCGAAGATCCCGCATGTCCATACAATGAAGCTTCAATATTACTGAAGGGGTAAGTTCTTCTATTTCCTGAATATCATCCTGATTAAGTTTAAGCTCTTGTGCTCGAACATCTGCTTCAAAAAAATTATCAATAGTATAATTTACGGCTTTTACCAGTTCTTTTGATCTGTCGAGTTTATTAGTTTGGGTCTTGACATTCTTTGTTAACTTCTCACTTTTTGCTTGTAGTTCTGAGACTTCTGCTTCAAGGGACACAATGTTTTGCCTCAGTTCTTCACTGTATCTTTGCAGATTATCTTTCATTTCTTTTACAGCATAGTAATCATCTACACCAAGAAATTCCATTTTCTTTTTCAATTCTGCATTTTCACTTGTGAGCTTTTGTATTTCTGTTCTGTATTCGCCAACTCTAAAAATGTCAAATAATCCCATGATGTCCTCCGTTTATTTTCTATTGCTATATAAAATGTTCCAGTAATCTGTTATTTACCAATTATTTTATCCAACTTATAGAAGGAATCTTCATCGTTTAACTGCTTCCATGTTGCTTCAAATATTATTTCTTCATAGTCATCTTTATTATGTGTAATCCAGATTTTTTCTTTTGAAGCCACTGCACAAATTTTCGTCGCCAGCACACGTGCATAGCTCCTGGCTTGAATGAAGACTTGTTGCAAAGACTTACCTGATGAGATGCTTCTCTTTGCTTCAATGATGGCATATCCTGATACATGCCCTTTTCTTTTATCAGGCAGTAAAACAAAATCAGGAATCAATGCTTTATTGTGATTTCCTATCTCAATATAGAGCTGTTGTTCGTACTCATCGTCCCGATATCCAAGCTTTAAAAGCAATGGTTTAATCAGTTTATTTTCTACATCTTTCTCACAAGTATACTCATCATCCTCTTCCGTCTTATCAAATTCCAGTCGTGGTGCATTTGCTTTCATTTTGTCCAAAAGATGATTATATACTGATGGATACAATTCTATGCCGTTAACACCCTGCATATTTTTTCTGACAATCGGAAGTGCTTTGAATACCTTATCCTTTCTCATTTCCTCTAAGGAGAAAGGAGAGACTTTCACTGGTTGAGAAATATAAACACATCGATAATAGTAGAAAAAAGGATCTATGAAGCCAACTGAGCATGCTCTCCAAATAGACTCCACAGCACTGATTGGAGTACGCATATACATGACTATCATATCCCCAACGCGAGTATCCGGATTACACTGCCAGGAAACAATTTCCGACTTATTATCTGCAAGGAACTGGTCACTACTATCTGCACCGATAAAAAATGCACTTCTTGGAGATGGAAGATCCTTGACAACATAGCTGTCTGTTCCTCCGATATAATGAGGGGCAAAGTCATACATAAATGCATACAGTTCATAAATAGACAGTTCATTCTGCTTTGCAAAATTTAAAAGAGTACAACTAATCTCACCATAAAAATAGAATCTGCCTTTATAATCTTTCTTAGCAGGTACATGCGGCAATTCTATTTCAAACTCATCCGCTATGAACTGCAAAACATTATAATTATGCTGAAAATAGTAAGGTACAAACAACGTTGGAAATAGAACACTTAAATTTGTACTGTAGTAGACCATTCCACCCGAGAATTCATCAAATATCCTTTGAGAAGTTCCACATTCCAATCCTAAAGTCTCATATAAACTATCCATCACCGGAACATACGTTTTCGGTATCTCTTCTGTATCAATTTTTTCGTCTTCTTCCGCTTCTTCTCCTAATTCCTTTTCAATATCTTCGTATGTTTGTATTAAATCTCTGATTTGTATCTCAATAACTCTCCCTGCATCCGCATTAATACAATAGTATTGCCGCATGTCCGCCACTTTTTCCGCATACTCTTCTGTCAAGTGATCCGCCAGGTTTCTACGGAACATATCAACAACGTTATTTCCTCCTGACTGCAGATAAAGATTCCACATGTACTTATTAAACATTATGAATGGTCTCCCTGAAATTGATGGTATACTGTAAAGTTAAAGAGTCACGGAATCCACATCTCGAATCCATCGATTGTAATATTGTTCTCCTCCAGCACTACGCTGACGGCAGCCCGCAGGGCAAATTCATTGTCCATCTCGTAGTAATAGTAATTTTTGTAGTAATGATATGCTATATCATCGATCAGTGTTTCATTTAGCTGGTCCCAGTTTATATTCTCCTGTGTAAGGAAGTGTTCCACTTCCCACAGGGATTCTTCCATGTAGGTTTTTTTGTTTTCACTCATTGATTCTCCGTCCTGCTCTGCATAAAGCGGTAATGTGCTTGCCATTAATATCCTTTTGTATAGGAAATCAATGGCAAGCGCCTAACCTGAATATGAGTTACATCGCAATGCTCTTGTTCGCCTTCGGCAGAAGCTCCGCAGGAATCGCTGTATGAAGCCTCCATACAAAGCTGACCGGACGCTCATTTTCATGGCTGACGTAATCTGCATCTCCCAGGAAAGTATAGGGAGCTGTGTAAGCTCCGATCCTCTTATATTCTCTGACAAACAGGGAAACGTGATTGCCGGTTTCCTTGTGGTGGATATACCTCTGTATCTTTGTGCTTGCTTCGCGGTCCTGGCTTTGGCTCTCCCAATGGAAGAGATGGGCGTTAATCGCATAGTCTTCGTACATAGTAGACGGAGAAAAATCCTTCTCTGATTTGTTCAGATTGATTAAGAAGATATCCGTCAGCTTGTCATCAAAATATTTGACACCCTCTCGGAATTCCGGAGACACAGTTTCAGTAAAATAGCCAAATGCTGCCATAATTTGATTTGTATTGTACTGGCAGTGCAAGTCCAGCGGGCAACTAAAGGGATACTCGTTAACACTGGCAACAAAATCAACATGTTTCCGCTTGTACTGCAGAATCTGAAGGACTTCGTCTTTTACAAAGTCTTCGTGTAAAACAGAATCGATTCCAGCATCGATATCCGCAAAGCCCATTTTGGCAGGATGCTTTTTGTAGAAAGTATAGTAAAGCATGTTGCGCATCAGGATTTCAGATTCAGAGCGGGGCTTATGGTCTCCATTGATGTAGCGGATCCAGTAGTCCAAAAGTCTGGTCGAGTTCACATGGAATAGACCGGTCAACATGCTGTAAGTCTTATCGTCCACGTCACGGTCACTGTCGATCAATCCTGCCCATTTTTTCAAGCGGTATAAAGAACGGGCACCGCTGTTCTGGTAGAAATCGTAGAGAGAAAGATTGTATTCTGTCAGGAAATTCTCCAGGTTAAGGGGCAAGCCTGTATCTTCCTCAAATGTCCTCACATGATCAATCAGCACATTTCTCGTATTATCTGTCTGCTTCAGATTCTCGAGGATATATTCCTTCGCGTATTTCTCCAGTTCGATATAACAGCCACGGGGAAGGTTAGAGAAACCGTCTTCAATTTGCTTGCGGAG
>CACXCB010000039.1 GCA_902766005.1 uncultured Erysipelotrichaceae bacterium
ATTTTCTGTAAACACTCATGGGGTCAGAATCATCCCCGAGTTATCTTATCTATTTTTTTCAGCCACCCCGACTAATCTTGGGGCGCCAAAAAAATCCGTGATTTTTCACACGGATCAGAATAATGCATAAACGAAGATGGCAAGGATAACCACGGCATCTGCAACAAGAGCAATTTCCGCAGAACGGATATCCGGCCGAGCTAATGGAATCTCCTTTTTTGCCCTATGTACGTAAGCGCCAGGTGCTTCCAGAATGGTTGTCTCAAGTGAACGGACACCGGGAGAATGATGAATCACTTTAGCTCCGCATGTGATACAGAAATTTGCATCCTCCTCTAATGGACAACCGCAATTTGTACAATAAATCATATAACCTCCTCAAGAGAATCGATGCGCAGTTATCTTCTGCGCCACATTCAGATATTCCTTTACCGGCATTTCATATTTTCTCATGGAAAAGGTATTTACGACAACCCCTTCTCCATCTTCCACCAAAACATGATCACCCCGCTTCAAGCCCGGAATGGTATTTCGGTAGTCTTCCCTTGTACCATCTTCTTTCTGAATACGAACGTAATCCTCCGGTTCTTCTTCCTGCCAATTTTCAGGACGATCGTCTGTAAATATGAAGGAATCCGCACCAAATACAGCAACAGCTTCATTATTCGCATACAGATATGTCGTATTTGTATAAATATTGTACCCTAACGAGCCAAAAGAAACAGGTTCTTTTTTCTCGTCACCGATCCAGTGAAACCCCTTCGCGATTAGAACAATCTTCTCTTTCAGGCGGCTGTAAGACATGCTTTCCACCGTCAACAGCAGGTGATTTCCCGCAAGGTGGTCTGCCCTTTGCAGGATCAGAAGACAATCATTTTCATCTATTGGCTGGACTGTCATTTCCAGCGGAACTCCTCCGGAAAGAATGCGGTCCATGACAACCGGTTCTTTCAACATGCTTTCCCTGTCATGTATAAAGCCGCCGATGGTTGCTTCCATTTCACTGATTGCATTCAGAAGCTTCTCTTTCAGTTCTTCATCCATTTCCGTCCTGTCGTAATGCATTCGCTGGTTTAATGCATTCATCGCATCCAGATAGTAACTGTATGCCAGCATCTGGTCCTCTTGTGTTCCAATGCCGAAGCGGCAATAGTTGCCCATGCGATATGCAGCTTCCGCAAAACAGCAGCCATAATCCCCTTCAATAAACGGTCTCTTTAATTTTGTGTAGACGGTTCTGACCTGATGGATCGCGGCATCATAGCTCTTTGGACAACCCCATCCTTTTTCAAGACAATCAGCCACATGCAAAGCAGCCATTTCCACATCGGCAAAAGCTGCCATGGAATAATAGGAATAAGCCATTTCATAATCTGGATCGCATCCAAGCCCTTTCTCATACATATATCCCAGAGCATTCCCGGCATAAACATCCTGGATTTCATCAACCAGAATTTCCAGATACTCTTTTGCCAAAGGATAATCTTTCTCGTAAACGGTATTTCCAAACAGGCAGCAGTATGCTTTAATCCGCAAGGCATCGTACATGCCTTTTTCACACATTTCTTCCAGACAGTCTTCAAAGAGATCCTTCAAAGGCTGTTCCACAAGATCAATCTCCGTTCTTTCTGCAAGGATCGTTATAAAACGCATTTTCTGCATCAATGTCAGATGCCATTGCGATATCGGAAGTTCTTCGTTGTAGATAACACAATCCAGAATATCCAGATACTCATGAATATCCGCAAAATCTGAAATATTGATTTCCGGGTCGAAAGGAATCTGATATATCATTCCGAAAACCATGCACAAAGCAGCTTCCCTGTTAAAGGGAAACCGCATTAATGCATTTTCAAAATCAATATTCCTGAAAGAAACCCCTTCATACCCGAAAGCTCCAGCCAGATTGATTTCATCTGCCATTGCGATAATCACATCATACCATTTCTGATAGAGATTGATATAAGTTATTTTTTTGCGCATCATATTCTGAAAAGCCGCATGGCAATCATCAAAAGAAATCCGGAAAGGATCCTCACAACGGATTAAAATATCTTTTGTTTGGCTTGATCCGGTGAGCTCTTCAAATGTAATTTCATAACGGATAAAAGACCGTAATTTATCTATTGAACAAATTAATTCATTCATATTCACCTCTTGTAAAAAGAAAACAATTCATTTTCATTTTTGCATTGAAAATATTTTCAAAAAAACTTCAAAACATCATACGATGCTGTTTTATTTTCAAAAATACCCTTTTTATTCTGGCCGTTTTCATCTACCATTTTTATGTGAATGATTTGAAAGGAGTAAATCCACCATGCCAAAAATTATACCAGATGTCAGGAATCGTATTCTTGACTCCGCCAGAAAGCAGCTCGGCGAGAATGGCTACACAGGCCTTTCCTTACGCGGAGTTGCCGAAGATTGTCAGATTGCCGTTGGAACTACCTACAATTACTTTCCAAGCAAAGCAGCTCTTGTAGCAGCTGTCATGGAAAGTGATTGGAATGAAGCAATCCAAGAGATTGATGGCCAGTTTTCCTCGGTAACATCAATCACCGATGCAATCTGTACAATCTACAAAACCATTTTTAAGTTTTCCAAAACATACTGGAACATCTTTTCCCATTCTTACGAAGTCAGCACAAACAACGAGCCTGTAAGAGACAGCCATGACAAATTGATGGATAACATCAAGAATAAGCTTCAGGAAATCATGGAAAAATTCGGTTATAGTGAAAACGACTCTTTCATGACATTGATATCCCAGACATTATTGTATGCGGCTATCCAGAATCATAAAGAAGAAGATATCAAGGAACTGGCAGAAAGACTGTTTCCGGAGAAAAAAGGATAATTTTATCCTTTTTTTATTCGAGAAATGTGTTTTTCATCTCTTTCAAATCATATGCAGTTACATGCAGCACCTTCTCAAAATATGCTTCATATGTCCCGCACTCTGTAAGAATCATTTCGTCTACAATCCTGATGTTGTTTTCCTTTGTACCGAAGTACACCATCAGATCATCTTCGCTTTTCTGATATTCTTTCGGAAGAGAAGCATTTCTCTCCAGTATTTTCTGTAAAGTTTCCTTCCTGAATTCATTGGTCAGCATATAATCCCTGATCGCTGTCTCTTTGTCTACACCCAAAGCGATCAATATCAGATATGCCCCGACTCCGGTCCTGTCTTTGCCGGCACTGCAATGGAACAGGATCGGCACTTTTTTTCTTAATATCTCATCAAACATGCGGGAATAAGCATGCATGAAAGGAAGCTGGGCATAGAACCTTGCCATGAAATCATCTTCGGTATATTTCTGCAAAGCTTCCGGAGAAAGGTCTATCTCCGCTTGTGCTTCCGTAACCATTGCGGAAGCATGGATGTATTTTGCCCCTTTGATTACCGGATCCTTCAAATTGACAACTTCATAATCACTGCGCAAGTCCAAGATTGTCTTAATTCCTAAAGATCTGACAATTGCAAGCTCTTCTTCATTCAGGTCAGCCAGTGCACCACACCGATAAAACATGCCTTTTTTTACATGTTTTCCATCTGTTGTTTCATAACCACCCAGTTCACGGAAATTGCGATCTTTTCTGATTTTTTCAATATCCTTCATCATCTGCCATCTTCTCTCTTCTCTTTTGATCTGTTTCAATCCATTCATCCAATGTCAGCGGCTGATAATTGCTGAACATACAGAAACAGTTGATCATCTGACAGGGAATCTCTTCCAGTTCATCACCGTATCTGGATTTTCTTCTGGATTTCTTTGTGATCTGAATAAAGCGGTTGACCAGCACCTCATCATATGTGTTATGCACATGCCCATACAACATATATGTGAGCGGAACATCATCCGCCTTCCGATATTGTCCATTGTAACAGAAAACAGGATAATGTGAGAGAACTACTTTGCGCTTGTTGTCGGAAATTTCCGCATACGGTTTCACCCATCTCAGTAAAGATCTGTCAAATTCCTTATCCTCCAGGTATTTATCATGATTGCCTTCAATCAGATACAGCTTGCCGTGAAGCTGCCGGATAATATCGTTTGTCGCCTTTCCTTTGGCAATCGAAAGATCACCGAGAATATACACTTCGTCCTTTTTTGTAACCTTTTTGTTCCATTCCTCAATCATATGCCGATTCATTTCTTCATAACCGGAAAACCCACGGCAATCCATTTGACGGTTGAGAGAATTATGATAGAAATGCAGGTCAGATATATACAGCTTTCGGGAAGGAATTGTTTTTTCCTTTGCCTTCCATTGCTCCTTCCACATTTCCAGTTCCTCATCCGGATTCTCAAAATCATGAAAATACAGAGGGATTACAGCTTCCGGATCTTTTTCTTTCGTATAAATGCCAAAGTGTTTTTCCAATACGTCAAACATTCCTCTGCGCCACAGCTGATAGATTGAAATACCTTTCACCAGCTGCTTTTTTGCATGTGTGTCCAAAGACGGGAGAGATTTTTGAATCTTCTGCAAATCCTTGATTTCTTTTTCTTCTTTTGTCACTGCCAGCATAAAAGATAAAACTCTTTCAGCAGCATTATTTTCCTGCATCAATAAAATCACCCCCTTAAAATTAATACATGAAAGTATCTGATGAATCAAGTGTTTCTTTTTCCCCCACTTCTTATCATTTGACTCATTTGACATATGTGTTTATTATATAGATATCAGAAATGAAAGGAAGTTCCGTTATGAAATATCGTATTGTTTCAGACTCTTCATCCAATTTATTAACATTTCCGGGGGATATTGATTATAAAACAGTCCCTTTGAAAATTCTTGTAGATGGGGTTGAATATGTCGATGAAATCGGTCTGGATACAGCTGAACTTGTCGCCAAAATCAAAACCAGCCAGACTGCAACAAGCACTTCATGCCCGAATACATTCGAATGGCTGAATGCATTCGAAGGGGCAGACGCTATTTTCGCAATCACCATCAGCAGCCAGCTCTCCGGAAGCTACTCTGCTGCATGTGCTGCAAGAGATGATTATATGGCATCCCATCCGGAAGCCAAAGTCTATGTGATTGATTCACTTTCAACAGGCGGTGAAATGATCCTGCTCATCGAAAAACTGGCTGAATTAATGAAGGAAGAAAGATCTTTTGAAGAAATCAAACAGATCATCGAAGATTATCATTCCCGTATTCATCTGTTGTTCGGCTTGCTTTCCTTAAGGAACCTCGCCAAAAACGGCAGAGTCAGTCCTACCATCGCCAAAATTGCCGGACTGCTTGGCATCCACTTCCTCGGCAGAGCTTCCGATAAAGGTACAATTGAAGAAGTCGGTATCTATCGCGGACAGAAGAAACTGGTTAAAGGTACTGTTGCACAAATGATCAAGGAAGGCTATCAGGGTGGAGAGGTATGGATCTCCCACTGTCTGAATCCAGAAATCGGTGTTTCCCTGAAAGAGGCAATCCAGAAGGAATTTCCAAATGCCAATGTCAACATCAATCAATGTACGGGCCTCTGCAGCTACTACGCTGAAGAAGGCGGCATGATTCTCGGATACGAGACAATATGACAAAAAAAACAACTCCCTCAATTTGGGAGTTGTTTTCATGTTAAGGATTAATCCAGGTCTTCGCCATTGGAAGCGATGACTTTCTTGTACCAGAAGAAGGAATCCTTTCTGCTTCTTGCCATGGTTCCTTTTCCTTCATCATCCATGTCAACATAGATGAAGCCGTAACGCTTTCTCATTTCGCCTGTTCCGGCAGATACAACGTCAATGCATCCCCATGTCGTATAGCCGATTAAGTCTACACCTGCTGCCAGAGCTTTATCCATTGCCTGGATATGTTTTCTGTAGTAGTCAATTCTGAATGGATCATGAATTGAACCGTCTTCTTCCACTGTATCATATGCGCCTAAGCCGTTTTCAACAACCATGATCGGAATCTCATAACGATCATAAATCATCTCCAGATAATAGTCGAGTCCGCTTGGATCGGTGGACCAGCCCCAGTCGGAGTATTCCAGATACGGGTTCTTTGCACCGGCAGACATATTGCCGCCTACAATCTCGACATCCTTGTGTGTTGTAACATTCTGTGACATGTAGTAGCTGAATGTATACATGTCGACAGTTCCTCTGGACAGATCATCCAGGTCTTCTTCCGTGATATCCAGATCGACATTATGCTCGCTCCAGATACGCTTTGCGAATGTCGGATAATAGCCTTTGCACTGTACGTCTCCGCAATAGAAGATCTTCTCTTCCCATCTGTGCCTGTTTTCGATGATATCTGCAGGATCACATGTTCCCGGATAGTAGCAGATGCCGCAGATCATGCAGCCGATCATATTCGCAGGATCAATGGCATGACCAATCTGGACAGCTTTAGCGGAAGCGACAAACTGATAATGCAGATGCTGGCATGCTTCGCCGAATTCTTCATCTGTAACGTTGCCTCTGAAGACCGGATCCGGCATGGTGTTATTGATTTCGTTAAATGTCAGCCAGTTATGCACCAGTCCCTTGTATTCCGTAAAACATGTTGTGGCATAACGTACAAAATGATCAATTGTCTCTCTGTTCAGCCAGCCGCCGCAATGCTCTTCCAGATACAAAGGCGTATCGAAATGCCAGATGGTAACGAGTGGTTCAATGCCGTTCTTGTGCATTTCATTGAACATGTCACGATAGAATTCAACACCCTCTTTGTTCGGTTCCTTTTCCAATCCTGTCGGATACAGCCTGGACCAGGAAATGGACATTCTAAACTGTTTGAAACCCATCTCGCCGAATAATGCAATATCCTCTTTATAGTGATGATATCCGTCTACTGCCTCATGATTTGGATAATGGTATTCCGGCAATACGGCATATTTTGCCCCTTCCGGAAGCTTTTCATGGCGATTTAATGTGCCATGATTGCCATCTTTGTCAATATACGTGATCTTTCTTCTTTCTTTGACAGAACCTCCTGTAGTAACGTCTGTCATTGCAGGTCCGCGGCCGCCTAAATTCCAGCCGCCTTCCCACTGGTTAGCAGCTACAGCGCCACCCCATAAAAATCCTTCAGGAAAATGTGCCATTTTCTCTCCTTTTCTCTATTTTCTTAATCTAAATCTTCGCCGTTTGTTTCAATTACCTTCTTATACCAGAAGAAGGAATCTTTTCTTTCACGATGGAAATCACCGTTACCGTCATTGTCTCTGTCTACATAAACAAAGCCGTATCTCTTCTTCATCTCACCGGTAGAAGCAGAAACTAAATCCGTGCATCCCCACATCGTATAGCCCATCAGTTCAATACCGTCTTCAACAGCCTGTTCCATGGCTTTGATGTGATCTCTCAGATAATTGATTCTGTAATCATCATGGAATTTCCCGTCTTCTGCTCTGACATCATTTGCACCAAGACCGTTTTCTACCACAAACAGAGGAATCTCATATCTTCCATATACCTCATTCATGTAGATTCTTAATCCTTCCGGATCAATCTGCCAACCCCAGTCAGATGCCTTGAGGTATGGATTGACGATGCCTGTAAACATGTTGCCGGAACCTTTGAGAGCTTCAGGATCAACGCTTGCACAAGAACTCATATAGTAAGAGAAGGAATAGAAGTCAACCGTTCCCTTAGCAAGGATTTCCTCATCGCCCTCTTCCATACGAACAGTGATATTGTTATCTTTGAAATAACGCTTTGCATAGTAAGGATAATGTCCTCTTACCTGCACATCACCGCAGAACCAGTTGGACATATTCATTCTGTCCTGGGTATGTTTAACATCTTTCGGATTCGGTGTAAATGGATAAGCCATTGTGCCGGCAATCATAAGTCCGATCTTGTTTTCAGGATTGATCTCATGACCGATCACAACAGCCTTTGCACTTGCGACAAACTGATTATGTAAAGCTGTGAATCTGTCAGAAGCTTCTTCCGGTGTTTCCGGATCTACTTTAAACATCGGTTTTCCGTCTTCACCCTGCATGCCGAGAGACATGATTCTGCCAAATGGCTGAGCACCGATATTAATCTCATTAAATGTCAGCCAGTAAATGACTTCGTCTTTGTATTCATTGAACAGAGTTGTTGCATAACGGACATAGCAGTCAATGACTTCCCTGCCGGTCCAGCCGTTATACTTGACGCTTAATCCCCATGGCAGTTCATAGTGAGAAATTGTAACCAGCGGTTCAATATTATACTTTTTACATTCCGCAAATACCTTATGGTAGAACTCCAAGCCTTCTTTGTTTGGCTCAAGCTCGTCTCCATTCGGATAAATTCTGGACCAGTTGATAGACAGACGGAAGCATTTGAAGCCCATCTCGCCATAGAGGCGGATATCTTCTTCATAGAAATGATAAAAATCTACTGCCTGGTGAGATGGATAATACACGTTTGGATCGATCTCTTTATCCCAGAGTCTTGGTGCAGATACCGTACCGCCCCTGATGTGATCGGGAACGCCCGGTCCTTTTCCGCCTTCATTCCAGCCACCTTCAAACTGGTTGGCTGCTGTTGCTCCTCCCCAGAGGAATCCTTTTGGAAATGGCATAATTATTCTCTCCTTTTCTTTTTTTCCAGAATAAAAAAGCATCCGTTGAAAACAGGAATGCCTTTTTTTACAACTTAGATCTTTCCGCCTGTGAAAGCCTGACCTTCGATAAGAGCACGAACCATCAGAACTGCGCCCCATGGCTGAGCTTTGATGAGCTTTTTAGCGTAGGAAGTAGGATCGCCTTCTGTTCCTTCAGCATAAGTAACTTCAAACTGCATCTCCATTGGAGTCTTCATTTTAACAAACTGGAATTTTGGGTTTTCGCTAGCTTCGAGGATCGCTTTGATCTCATCACGCTTCATTGGTGCACTAATGTTAACTAACATCTTAATTATCTCCTTTTTCTATGTTTATTATAGCATGTAAGCGTTTTCTATCAAACAATTTTCTTATTTATCTGCTGAAAAACGAATATTTGCATCATCTCTTGCCTTCTGCAGAACACCCATAACCGTCAATGTATCTTCCAGCCATGCATGCATCTGCACCGTGTTTTCTTCAGCAATAACCTTGGCAATCGTCACAAATTCCGTCTGCATCGGATTTGGATCTTCTGCAATATCGAGTTTTTGCGGATCTTTGTCATTAGCATACAAGGTGATGTTGCGAATCATGCCCGGCCTGCTGTCAACATGGATAAAACCGCCATCTCCCTGTATCATCATGCCGTTATTTGAAGCAGAATCCTTTGCTCCGCTGCATGTCACCAGGAAACCGGGATACCGCATCAGCAGAATCCCGCTGGTATCGATCCCGTTAAAGCCCTTGTTCGCATAGTAATGAACCTCTTCCGGTTTTCCAAGCAAGCCTTCGACAAAGTGGATATTATATACATTGATGTCATACAATGCTCCACCGGAGAGATTCGGATCAAATGCAGGTAAAACCTTCCCTTCTTTATATGTATTATATCTTCTGGAATACTGGGAATAATTACACTGTACCAGGCGGATCTGACCGATCCTGTCAAGATTCTTTTTGATATTGGCATAGTTCTGAGAATATCTTGACATAATCGCTTCAAAAAGGTACAAATCCTTTTCTTTTGCAAGAGACACAAGTTCGTTTGCTTCGGCATATGTTGAAGTAAAAGGCTTTTCACAGATGACGTTTCTGCCTGCCTCCAGCGCTTTCTTTGTGTATTCATAATGCAGGCTGTTGATCAGGCCGATATATACAACATCATATGACCGATCCTGTAAGAAAGCATCATAATCCGTATAAATTGTTTCAATGCCATACTGCTCACAAAGAGGCATGCCCTTGTCCCTGTTTCTGCACCACAAAGCTACAGCCTCAATATCTGTCCCTTTGATGGACTCTAAAGCCGAAACAACGATTCCGCCGTTTCCTACAATTCCTAATTTCATTCGCTAAATCTCCTCGTTTTCCTAATTATATCAAAAAAGACATCCCTTGAGGGATGTCTAGGCAACAAATTTAACCTTTGCTTTCTGCAATCTTTCGATTAATAGCGGCACCACAAAGATGCATACAATCAAAGAGACAAGGTTATACCAGAGATTATAGCTTAAAGAAAATGCCCAGGAAGCAGGACTGCCCGGATATTCTCCTTCCGGCATCCAGTAATACACACCGGAAAGAACCTGCAGAAAATACTTCAACAACATCGCAATGACGATACCGAAACGCTTCTTTTCACTTAAATACCAGTAGACGAAGGCAAATGTTCCCAATGCAATCACACCACCTGCAATAAATGCAGCCATAACATGGCCATAGGAATTGATGATACCGAAGAACGCTCCGGCCGCCAATAAAATGCCCATCGCCAAAGCGTCGATCTTACCCGGATTTTTAAACGGCCACAACAGGGAAGCTAAACCGCATGCAAGTAACGGTCCGACATAATCCAGAATAGTCTGGATCGGATAATAGATCCACATCGGAAAACCGAGAATCCATGTCATCAGCCATGACATCAGTGCGACACCGGCGCCATACTTCCAGCCTAAATGGTAAGAAGCAATAAATACCGCAATCAGTTCCAGTTCAATGGAACCGCCGTTTGGCATCTGCAGAAACGGAATCAGATTACCAATCCATTTCAGGACAACGTACAATACTACATATAAAGCCATGTAGACAAGCTTTTGTGTCTGGTCTTTCTTCATAAAAATACACCTCCAATCGAAGGCGTAAGGAATCGTTTTGTAAACTCCCTACGCTGGCATGATCCAGATCAGGTGATAAGGGTCTTTCTCAGCACTATGGCACCCCTGTTCACGCAAACGATTATAGCACACTCATACTTCCCATGGAAGGTTTTTTCGAATTTCATTCCAAAATACATCTGAGGAATCCGAAGCAAATTTACTGAGTATTTCAGTGACTTGTTTTATCTGCTTCCTATCTGTATCAGACAAAGCTTTTACGACTGCTTTAAATGTTTCAAACCGATGTTCGTCAATATCCTTGATGGAATGATATCCGGAAGCTTCCGCCACCTCAAAAATCGTATCAATAAATCTCTTTCTGTCCTTTAAGGAAATCCCTTCCAGCCATGTATCAATTGCCTCCTTAACAAACAGAGAATAACGTGACAATTCTGTCTCTTCAAAAGACTTTCCGAGAATTTGCCAGCTGTAAGGATCATGCTGAAGAAGTGATTTTTCATTGCTTTTCATGACTGTCTGCCTGGCATCATTATGCATGAGCTGTCCGATCACGGAATTCTCAGGTGCAAATCTTCTCATTTTCCATAACTGCTTATGATAAATATCTTTATACAGCATTTCATTCTGAAAGCCCGGTCCGTCAAACGAAACGATTTTCTGGATTTTATCCTGCAGCTCTGCGTGGCAATATGTTCCTGCATATATCGCAAGATTGCCACCTTTGGAATGTCCTGTAATAAATATCTTTTCACCATCACAGCCATTCAGATATTCTGTCGCTTCCAGCTGGGCAGGTGTCTGTTCCATACAGGAAAAATAGAAATCTTCATGCCATCCTGTCAAGGTAGGATCTGTTCCGCGATAAGCTATACAACATGTATGATCCCCCATCAAAAACGTCATGGCGGAAAACTGTATATTCTGTTCAGGATCCAGATGATTGACATAGCCGGAGACAATAATATCTTTTGTACGGACTGCATGGGATGCCTTTTCCAGTAAAGGTTTAGGATCATATTGATATCTGGATTGGTCATATCCTGCCGCTTCATATCTTCTGTACAATTCTTCAATGGTGATATCCTCCCCTTCTGTCAATCCATCCATATTCGTATAGGAAAGAATGGAGAATATAAGCATATCGATTTCATTTACCGGATCCTGCGCAAATAAAAGATCTCCGCGCCAGTCAAGATAATCCAATACATTTGCCATATATCACCTCAGCATTTTCATCCATGATTCACTTCCGATGTCAATTTCATCCTCATAGTCATCAAAATCATTGTAGTAGACACAGGAAAGATACTTTTCTGCCTTGTCCATCCGGCACAATGCATAAACATAGTTGTCTTCATAGAATTCTCCCATCACGGTATCCGCTTCATACTGATGCGCAATAACATTGAAGACATGAAAAAAAGCTTTATCGTCGAAACATTCTCCTTGAAACACTTTTTTATCTTTGACAATGATTTTATAGGCAGAAGTCATTTCCGATTTCTTCTTTCCTTGCGGTCCTGAATAATATCGGAAATATCGAAAGGTGTTTCATCGATTTCTTTCTCATAAACATTGATAAAAGGAACGTCTTCCTTTGTACGGATTGGGAACTCACTCTTGGCAGTCACATTTTCCAGCTTGCAGGTAATGACACCGATATAAATATTCGGAACGGTTTTTCTTTCCGACAGAGGCTTGATATCCCTGTGATTGCATGTATAGAGCAGATTGTATCCTTTTTCCCATGTTTCAGGATCCTCTTCATACTCCAGCATCTTCATTTCGCCTTTTGCGATCACACTGCGGTAATCATGATAATGCCCCTTGTATTTGCGGTCAGGAAAATCATTGAAGATGCTGAAAGAAAGACAGACTCTCGGATCCCTTTCAAACAGGGAAACCTTTTTCCCTCTTTTGGTAAAATGGGTATACACAACCAGTTCATCTTCTTTCATCTCATAACCGAAACTTAACGGCACAACATACGGAAAACCATCTTCATCATTCACGCCGACCGAAACAATCATCATTTCATCCAGCATTGCCGCTATCAGCTCTTTGTCATATACTTCACGTTCAAATCGCAACATCCTTCATTCCTCCGTTTTCATTATAGTAACATACGGATAATCCATATACAAATTCCCCAAAACCAATTTGGAAAAGATGACGTCTTTCATATTGCAGGAGGTACATATGATGAAAGAGTATATTCGCTGCATGCTTGCAGGTATACTGTTCATGACAGGCTGTGCCGTATCCGATGAAACGAAATCATCCGATTCCGCAGGTGAAACAGAACATGCCGAAACAGAAAAAACGGGCAAATCCAATGCAGATACAGAAATGATACAGATTGAACAGAAAGGCCCGTATGGAAAAATTTCATTATCTTTGCCTGAGGATTGGGACTACACCCTCTGTCCTGTAGATGATGCAAACCTTGTCAATGCAGATTACGGCATTCAATTTCATCCTTCCCATACCGAAGGATGCATTGAACTCGGATACTCCTCTATGTTTGGTGTCTGCGGTACCGGTCTGCAAGAAGAAAAAGCAACCATTGCCGGACAAGACGCTTTGATCGGCACCTATGACAATCATGAAAGATGGAGTTTCATCTCTTTCACAGATTGTAAAATCGTTGCCCTGAATTGTTCAGCAGAAACATGGACTGATAAAGAATTTGAAAAAGCAATGCATATTCTCCATACTTTTTCCTTTGCAGAAGAGGAAAAAGAAGGTGCAATCGGTTTTTATCAGCCGGATTCCGAAGATATTTCCATTGGTTTGGAAGTCTCTGTTACCAACATCACTTCTGAAGGAGCCATTATTCATTTCAACCAGTTTGATGACACCAAAACCAATGCATTATTTTATGGAGAAGATTTCACGCTGGAAAAGAAAAACGGGGAAGACTGGATATCTGTTCCCCGTCATGAAGATATCGCTATCACTGCGATTGCCTATGGCATTCCCCTTATGGAAATATCCGAACATCCCTATGAATGGAAATACATGTACGGCTCTTTAGAAAGCGGTGAATACCGTCTCGGCATTCATGTTATGGAAGAAAACAATGAATACATGGATCACATGGTCTATGCTCACTTTATCATCGCAGATGACCAATAGATTACTGTCGAAATGAAGCCTATCAATATCAGCAAAAGAATAATCCAGATCACGGTAGCCTTCTTAGATTGCTCACGCACCCGCAGAAAAGGATAGGGACCGTCAACTTTGCCGATATAATTCATATAGATCATGATGATACCATACAGCAATGTTACTGCAGCAGGAAGAAATAACATGATTCCCTCTGCATGTTCTTCCAGAAAGAAATAGGAAATCAGATTCAAAAGCGGACAGACGATATGCAGAAAGAAACCGGATCTTGACCAGAACAAAGCCCTGTTATTCTTCAACATCGGCCGCAGAATAAAGATTGTCACAAGAACGGTCATGGTAAGCATGCATACCGAAAGGAAGCGTAAACCAATGACCCAATCTGCACTTCCAAACACCAGTAAAAACAAAGCTGAAAACATTCCTGCCACATTTGACAGCTGTGTATAATAGATCATGCTTTTCAGCAGTTTTTTGCGTTTAACAGCCGTGATGCCCCATATCTCCAGAACGATTATTGAAATCAACATTCCCTTTATATTCATACATTTATTGTATCTTCCATAAAGCCTTTTTTGAAGTATTATGCATAATCCGACCCAAATAAAATGACCGTCAATGACGGCCATTTTCAGGTTATTTCTTCAGCTTGATCTTCAGTTCTCTCTTGAGAGCGTAAGGGATGATAGCCTTGAGCTTGCTTTCTTCCGCTGTCAGCATGCGTGTATTCTGCGGCATGTCTCTTTCCAGACGGATAGCGTCAAACTCGCACCTTGTCGTACACAGGCCGCATCCGATACAACGGTTGACATCAACTGTTGTTGCACCGCACTTCAAACATCTGTTGGCTTCTGCCTTAACCTGCTCTTCTGTAAGCGGCAGACGCAGATCTTCATATGTCTTTGCAGCTTCACCCGGCTTCATACCCGGAGCCTGTCTCTTAGCTGTATCATAGCTGTCAATTCTGACATCTTCACGATCCAGCTCGATGAACTGTCTCAAATCTCTGCCGATGGTCAGAGACTGGCCAGGATGTACATAACGATGGATGGAAACCATTGCATCTTTACCGTTGGCAATCGCATCGATTGCGAATCTTGCACCATGGTAAATATCACCGCCGACGAAGATATCCGGCTCAGCTGTCTGCAATGTAACCTGATCAGCAACAGCTGTTCCGTTACCGCGCAATTCTACCTTTGTATCTTTGAGCAGATCGCCCCATGCAGCAGCCTGTCCGATTGAAAGTAATACATTGTCACATGCAACTGTCTTCAGCTCTGTTTCATCATAAAGAGGTGCGAATCTGCCTTCTTTATTGAATACCTGTGTGCACTGTTTCAAGACAAGACCTGTAACCTTGCCGTCTTCTACGACAACTTCCTTCGGTCCCCAGCAGTTCTTGATCACAACGCCTTCTTCTTTTGCCTCGGCAATCTCATCTTTTGCGGCAGGCATTTCATCCGGTCCTTCAAGACAGTACATCTCAACAGAATCGGAACCTGCTCTTAATGCTGTTCTTGCTACATCGATTGCGACATTACCGCCACCGATGACAATTGTCTTGCCGGACAGAATCTTGCCATGATCTTTGTTTGCCTTGCGCAGGAAATCAACACCGCTTTCTGCATATTCCTCATTCGGAATGCCTGCTTTTCTGCCGGCCTGCATACCGATCGCAATGTAGAATGCTTTATATCCCTGATCCCTGAGTTCCTGAATGGTGACATCCTTGCCGACTTCAACACCGGTTTTGAATTCAACACCCATAGCCTTGATGACATCGATTTCCGCATCGATGACATTTCTTTCCAGGCGATAGGAAGGAATGCCGTATCTCAGCATACCGCCAAGATCCTCTTCCTTTTCAAATACAGTTACCGGATAACCATTCTGACGCAGATAATATGCTGCAGATAATCCTGCAGGGCCTGCACCGATGATCGCTACCTTGTAATCATCAGACCACATATTGCCAAAGTCATTGTGACATTCCGGAATATAACGGTTTTCTTCGTTCAGCTCTTGTGCAGCGATGAACTTCTTGATTTCATCGATTGCAACTGGCTGATCGATTGTGCCTCTTGTACATCTGTCTTCACATCTTCTGTTACATACGGCACCGCAAACTGCAGGTAACGGATTATCCTGTTTAATCAGCTTCAATGCATCCATATATCTGCCTTCGGCAGCCATGCGGATGTATCCCTGAACAGCAAGATGTGCAGGACAAGCTGTCTTACAAGGCGCTGTACCTGTATCGTAGCAGTTGATCTTAGCGGTATCACGATAGTTCTTGTTCCACTTCTCCGGTCCCCATTTGACAAGATCAGGAAGTTCAGTCTTCGGATATGTAACTTCTTCGCCATTAGCTCTGCACAGTTTCTGGCCGAGCTTTGCTGCACCGACAGGACAAACTTCAACACACTTGCCGCAAGCGACACACTTGTTGCGGTCAACATGGGCACGATAGGAGGAAGCAGACATATTCGGTGTATTGAACAGCTGTGATGTTCTCAAGGCATTGCATACGCCATGCGGACAGTTACAGATGCCGACGATCTTGTCTTCACCATCGAGATTGGTAATCTGATGAACATATCCTCTTTCCTCACCTTTGCGAAGAACTTCCATGACTTCCTCATATGTGCAATAGTATGCATCCTTATGTGTCTCAACAAGGTATTCCGCCATATCGCCTAGTCCGATACACCAGTAATCCTCAATATCACCTGTGCCTTCGCCACGTACGGTCTGCTGTCTTCTGCAAGAGCAGATATCCAGACAGTATTTGTCATATTTCTTGAGCCAGTAAGACAATTTTTCCAAAGAAACAGCCTGATTGTTTGCTTCAATGGCCTTTTCGACAGGAATAACATGCATTCCCAATCCTCCGCCTCCCGGAGGAACCATATGAGCAACCTTTCCTACCGGAACACTGGATGCATAGTTAAAGAATGTTGCGACTTCCGGATGTTCTTTGACAAGATTGCCTGTCATCATCATGTATTCGCCGGATCCGACTACCCATTTCGGTACGAAGTACTGGCGATGATGATCTTCATTTTCACGATCGAATTCAATCAAGCCCAGTCCGCAGATATGGTCGACCATGTTCTGGCATTCAACCACATCCATCTCGTTTCTCTTGGCAATTTCCTCAATAGACAGTTTGACAACTCTCTTCTTTTTGAAAGAAGTTAACAGCTTGACTTCTTCCTTTGTCAGCAATCTGTCTAAAAGCCAGTAATCAGGATCGCTTTCCTGGATCTTTTTCGGATTGCCGAGGACATTGATGTCATCTGAAATCATTGCAGCCGCAATCTTCAGATACTTTCTCTTTTCAGGATCCTCCACATGATAATCCTGGGGCAGAAAGTCATTCTCATTGAACATATAGTTCTTATACTTTTCAGGTATCATAAAAATTATTTCTCCTCACTCTTTTCCTAATATAAGGATAGCATGAAAGAGAAAGCTTTCACGAATGAATCGATCTGCTTCATGCAATATTTCTCTTGATTTATGCACAATTTGCATAAATAATAGAAGCATGGAAATCCGTTACATTCAGGAATTCGCTGATCTTGCCAAAACGGGAAGCTACAGTGAATCCGCCAAAAACCTGCACATCTCCCAATCTTCCCTTTCCCGCCATATCCAGTTTATGGAAAAAGAACTCGGGGAAAGCCTTTTTGTACGTTCGACGCGGAAGATAACCCTTTCCGCTTTCGGCAAAAACTACCTTCCGTATGCTCGAAAAATCCTGGAGGCAAGCCGGCAGGCAGATCAGGCGATTGCCGATTTTAAAGCCAGGGCAAACTCCACCATTCTTTTAGGCAGCAGCTACAATGCAGAACTGTATTCGATTACCGATTGCGTTGTCGGTTTCAGAAAAGAGCATCCCGAAATCTTTGTCAACATCATTGAAAAAAGCCTGAATGAACTGGAGCAGGATTTTATTGAGGGAAAGATTCATTTAACAACAATGGCATACCCGCGCTGGCACAAAACGAAGCACATGTACATCACAGCAGGCAGTTCCACCTTGGCAGCAGTACTTCCCAAAAATCATTTTCTTTGTTCATACGATGTCATTCCGCTGTACCGGTTTGACGGTCTGGATATGATGATTCCGGAAGAAAACTCCCTTTTAAACAACTTCATCCGCCACGTATTTACGCGTGAAGGCATTTATCCGAATATTGTGTATCAGGGAGGTTTGAAAAGCAGGCTGCGCATGTGTCAGGAAGGCATGGGCATCATCCTGGAAGAAGAAAAAATCATCCTTGACCAGCTCAAAGATGATTCCTTTACGGTAAAGCCTTTCTATCCGGATATCTCGTTTGATTACGGTTTGCAGTATTCCGACAATCTTTCCCGGGCAGAAAAGATCTTTGTCAGCTATGTGCGCAACTATTTCAAATAGAGAATATCTCCGTCATCGGGAATAAACAGATTCCCGTGATAGTATTGTTTTCCTTCTTCTGCATACAATTGTTTTCTTTGCAGAAGATTTTTTTCCTCGGCATGATACAAAATCAGGTTCGGGATATGAAATGCCTCTGCTGTTTCACAAGCATCTTTCACGGTAGAATGATGCTTTTCATATGGCTTGAAAAGATCCCTTTGTCCATATAAGCAGAAAGCCTCATGCATCAGCCATGTACTGTTTTTGACATACTCTTCTTCACTTTCATTGTACGGTTCATCGCCAAGACATGTCAGCCTGTCTGTATCATTGTAGGCATAGCTGTAACCAAACTGATTTGCCTTGATGGAATGAATATCAAAGAAAGTGATCTCATGATCAAGAACCTTCAGCTTTTCACCATCCCTGACCTCCTGTAAAACCAGGTGCGGCGCAAGAGCTTCAGGATCTGTATCGAGCATAATAGCAAGCACAAAGCGAAGGATTGCAATCACCTCATGATGGCTGATAATTCTGACCGTTCCGGAAAAGCGAGAGGATTTGATTCTAGCGGCATACATTCTTAACAGCCAGAAAATACCGGTAATATGATCAAGATGCTTATGGGTGATGAAGATATCCTGTATCTGATTCAGGGATATGGAAGCATCCTTCAGATGTCTTAAGATCTGTATGCCCCCTCCTCCATCCACCAGAAAGTATTTCCCGTTTTCTTCAATTGCATAGCATGTATTGAAACAATCCAGTGTCACCGCATTGCCTGTGCCTAATAGAATCAGTTTCATGATTCCTTCCTCAAAATACTGTTACGATAAAAGGACAGTGTCAAAAGATAGACACCCATCAAAGACACCACGAGCATTCCCGTGATCCAGACCGCATTCATGATTGTAAACAGCTTTGCCCTGACAAGAGCGTAGTAAACTGCGGAAAGATAAAATAATGCCACAAACAGAACGAATCCATAAAACATCGTGATTTCCCTGCGCATCAGCTTTTGAATCTGCATTTGTTCAAAACCGGTCTGATCCAGAATCTGAAACTCCTTCGTACGGGAAGACAGCTCTGTTTCCAAACGGAACATGATCGCCATGGATTGCAGAATGACAATAAAGATAAAGGAAATCCAGACGAGCATTCTTTCTAACGGTGTATCATTTCTTGTAAACATCATCGCAATCAGGACAACCACATCCGCCACCAAGAGATACAGGGTTATGCCGCTGACCAGGATGTCCTGTCTTAGGAACCCGTTAGCAAAAGCGGCTACCGGTTTGTTCATTCTCTTTTTCCGGTTATATCTGCTGAAAAGAGGCAGCAGGATATCCTTCAAAACATGATCCAGTCCGACACATCCCGCAATCACAAATACGGCTATTCCGCCGGTACCGTTATTGGAAAAAAGAATCGGAAGCAACGCTACAAACACCCAGAATATCTTCGCAATAAAACGGGTAAACGGTGAGGAATAAAACCCCATCAGCTTTTCTTTATTCGCACCTGTTTTAATGTTGTCGCTTAACATCAAAACCGCCCCGCTCTTATAAGCAAAAGACGCATTCAGTACCGTTGTCCAGAAAACCAGGAAAAGCGTGATGGAAACATATTCCACAATCGCAAAAGACTGGATTGTGATCAGAAAATCAGAGCCTTGCGAAATCAGGATTCTGTTGATCATCGGGATCAAAGCGAGTCCCGTAAGCACTCCAAGAGGAATAGCAACCGCCAGCATCATAAACGTCTGGATCAGCAGGTATAAAAGCAGCTGTGTATACGTAGCGCCTGAAATCAGACGGATGGCAAGTTCTTTTGCCTTTGTTCGTACATAGAAGTCATTGGTAAAAACAATATCAATGGAACACATGACTACCACAAACACCATCATGATGTTTCCCATGTTTCCATTCAATATATACTTTGTGAGGTCTACCATGTTATTGGTGACATAGATTTCCGCCATTCCCTGTGTCGCTGATTCTGCCATGTTGAAAAACAGAAACATCAGAACAGATGTCAGATAAAAAGTCAGGCAATAGAACAACGCTTTGGATTTAGAGGCTTTCAGGGAGCGGATTGCATCCTTGCCGATCATGAGATCCTGCTCCTTCTTTTTCTCGAGGAGCTGATTGCCACAATCTTCTGGAAATACTCATCTTCATCCATATCTCCCTTTTGAATCTCAGAGGTGATATTGCCATCCCTGATAAAAATCAGGCGGGAGGTATAGGAGGCAATAAAAGCATCATGCGTGACCATCACTACCGTCACACCATCCTCCCGGTTCAGTTTCTGAAACAGTTCTAAAAGTTCTTCGGAATTCTGTGAATCCAGATTGCCGGTAGGTTCATCGGCAATGATGATGCTTGGGTTGTTGATCAAGGCTCTGGCAATGGCCGTACGCTGTCTCTGTCCGCCTGAGCATTCCGAAGGAAGCTTGTACAGATGGTCCTGCATATCCATCTTCTCTGCCATTTCTTTAACCCTTGTCTCAATTTCGGCAGGATCCACTCCTGCAAGAGATAAAGGCAGAGCGATGTTTTCATAAATCGTATGCGTATCGAGCAAATTAAAATCCTGGAAGATAAACCCGAGATTTTCATAGCGGAAGTGCCCGATGTCATTGGCTGACATGGAAAGGACATTCTTGCCGTTGATAAACACCTTGCCTTCCGTCGGTGTATCAATGGTGCTGATGTTGTTGATGAAGGTGGATTTACCGGATCCGCTCGGTCCCATGACACCGATGAACTCTCCTTTTTCCACTTGAATATTAATGTCATGCAATGCTTCAAATGCATTTAGGGAATTTGCATTGTATACCTTTTTCAGATGCCTTGCTTCAAGAACAATTTCACTCATAAACCACCTCATTCATTGATATCTTCACTGATTTCCGTTTCATAGATGACACCTTCCTTCATGACAAAGGCGCAATCGAGAAGGGCTTTCGGATCTGTCAATAGATCTCTTCTCCATGCGGAAATATCTGCAAGCTTTCCCTTTTCCAATGTACCGGTTATCCGGTCTATGCCAAGAATTTCTGCATTGTTTTTTGTGGCTGCCTTCAAGGTACGGTATGCACCCATGCCGCTGTTCATCCAGGCTGCATACTCCCAGCCGCTGTCATAGTTTTGGTGATTGGCAACAAAATCCGTTCCGTACCCCAATTTGATGTTGCTGTTACGGATCACTTCTCTTCCATCCACGAGCATTTGACGATACAGTTCCAGCTTAGCTCGGAATTCAGGCTGTTTCTTTGCAATCTTTTCAGGATCATAGTGTACTGCTTCATCATATGGGCAGAATGTAGGAACCAGATAAGCTCCGCTGTCCTCATACATTTTTGCGGTTTCCTCATCCATCAAAGAACCATGTTCCATGCCGTCTATGCCAAGTTTTAACAATGTCTGCATCATTTCCGGTGCGTAGACATGCGCAGTTACGGTTGTTCCCATCTCATGAGCCGTGCGGATAATAGCTTCCAGTTCTTCATCATTCAGCTGTTTCTGCAAAGGGGTATCGTTCGGTGTAAAGAAACCCCCTGTTGCCATAATCTTGATAAAATCACTGCCGTACTTGATTTCTTCTCTTGTTGCATTGATGAAGAAATCCTTTCCTGTGCCGCATGTCGGCTTGTTTCTTTCCATGAAATGCGCAAAATGAGGATTTTTAAACATGCCCTGTGAGAAATCACCATGGCTTCCCGGAGAACACAAAGATTGTGCCGCCGCCTTGATTCTTGCCCCTTTCAACAATCCCCCATTAATCACGTTTCTTACCGCAAGAACACCATATCCGCTGCTGGCAATCGCTCCCATATGCCTGACGCTGGTAAAGCCTCTGCGCAATGCCTTTTCAGCACATCTGGCTGTTGCCAGTGTCTTCATCTCTTCTGAAAACATGTAAACCTCTTCACGGATATCATGCCAGTCAAAATAGTCCATGTGCATATGTGCATCAATCATTCCCGGGGTTACTGTTGCATCAGTCAGGTCTATCACTTCTGCACCTTCCGGAATTTCAAGATTATTACCGATTTCATCAATTCTTGTGCCTTTTACAATGATCTGCATATTCTCCTGCAGGCAATCCTGCAGCCCATCATACAGTTTTCCGCACTTGATATAAAATATTTTTTCCATCATTTACCTCTTTTACATCATTATAATGCATGCATGTATTAGTCACCAAAGACTTTCTTTATACATTCCGGCAATTGTGTCATATTGCTTATGGTATATTCCGCATCTTTTACATCGCCAAATCCGTATTCTGCAAAGACAAAGGGAATACCCGCTTCTTTTGCAGCGTTATAGTCACCGGTTGTATCTCCTATGTACACAGCTTTCTCTAGATGGTTTCTCTGCATCAACAGGAGGATATTTTCCCCTTTGGATTTTCCTGTTCTCCCTGACATTTCAATATCTTGAAAATAACCGGTCAGCTCATGCGCATGCATAAAAGCCTGCACATAGCCATCCTGGCAATTGCTGACAATATACAAACCGTATATCGCATGCAGCTTCTCAAGTGTCTCTCTGACGCCATTATACAAAACAGCTCCATATTGATAAAAATATTCCACCTCCGCTTCAGCACAAAGATCCATGATTCTGTTTTGTTCCTCTTCGCTTATATCTGCAAAAAGAATCCGACCGATCTCCTCATTGGTTTTTCCCATGCATTGTTTGACAGTATCCACTGTAATCATGGATATTCCTTCTTTTCCAAAAACAGAGTTCCAGATTTCAGCCACTTCGCTTGTACTGTCCCATAATGTTCCGTCCAAATCAAAAATCACTGCATTTTCATTCATGAAAGTAAAATCCTTTCCTAACATATGCAAAAATGATACAATCATTCCATGACAGAAATCAATCATAAAGAGCATGCACATCTTCATAGCCATACGCATGATCCCAAACATATGCAGAATATTGTCAACAGACTGTCCCGTTCCATCGGTCATCTGAATGCGGTAAAAAGCATGGTGGAACGTGGCGAAGACTGCTCGGATGTATTAATACAGCTTGCGGCTGTCAAAGGTGAATTAAACTCCATCAGCAAAAAAATTCTGGAAGAACATCTTGATCACTGCATCGTAGAGGCAATTGAAGAACACGATATGGAAGCAATCGAAAAATTGCATAATGCGATTAATCAGATGATTAAATGAGCAAACGTAAAAGCGTTTGTTTTTTTATTTCAGGAAAGCTACAATGAATGGCAGGAGTATTCTATGAAAATCTGTTTATTAAATGATTCTTTTCCGCCGATCATCGACGGTGTAGTAAATGTAGTATTGAATTATGCCGATATTCTTTGTAAAAAAGAAAATACCGAAGTCATTGTAGGCACACCATGGTATCCGGATACGGATTATGATCAATATCCTTATCCTGTCAAAACGTATCCGAGCCTGGATACCTCTTTTTTAACCGGCGGATATCGTGCAGGTTATCCGTTTCCGATCAAGGAAATCGGGGAAATGCTTGCTTTTCATCCGGATATTATCCATACCCATTGTCCGGTTTCTTCCTGCTTTATCGCAAGATCCATGCGAGATGCTTCAGAAGCACCTGTGATTCTGACTTATCATACAAAATATGATATTGATATCAGAAATACCATCCCCTCTAAACCGCTTCAGGATGAATGCATCAAAGCTTTGGTAAACAATGTTTCCGCATGTGATGAAGTTTGGGCTGTCAGCAACGGAGCCGGTGAAAGCCTGAAAGCTTTAGGCTATAAAGGTGATTACAAGGTTATGCCTAACGGGGTTGATTTTGCCAAAGGCAGATGTTCTGCAGAAGAAGTAACCGAAGCCACAAAAGACTATGATCTTCCATCTGATATTCCTGTTTTCCTCTATGTCGGAAGAATCATGGATTATAAAGGACTGCCTTTAATTATTGAGGCTCTTGCTTCTTTAAAAGAACAATATGATTTCCGCATGGTATTTATCGGAAAAGGGCCTGACATGAACCATTTGAAACAGCTCATTCAAAATGCAGGTATCTCTTATGACGAGAAACAGCCTGATGGAACAATCATCTCCCACCCCGGCTCTTCTACAGGCAAAATCATACTGACAGGTGCAATCCATGATCGCAATGTTTTACGTGCATGGAATACAAGAGCTGATCTTTTCCTGTTTCCTTCTACCTTTGATACAAACGGATTAGTTGTCAGGGAAGCGGCTGCTTGCGGTTTGGCAAGTGTATTGATTCAAGGTTCTTGCGCTGCCGAAGGCATCATTGACGGCAGAAACGGATTTCTGATAGATCAAAATGCCGAATCCCTCTGTACGTTCCTCACACATGCCTGCACTCATATGGACACCATTCACGAGGCTGGTAATGCCGCAATGGAAGAAATTTATCTGTCATGGGAAGATGCGGTAAATGAAGCATGCAAAGGATATGCTGAGGTTCTTGAGAAAAAACAGAGAGGATTATACATCCGGAAGAAAGAACTCGCTGATGAACCTCTATATGAAATGTCTGCCGAAGCTGCAAGAAGA
This sequence comes from uncultured Erysipelotrichaceae bacterium, assembly GCA_902766005.1. Lineage (GTDB taxonomy): Bacteria > Bacillota_I > Bacilli_A > Erysipelotrichales > Erysipelotrichaceae > Bulleidia. The sequence goes on from CACXCB010000039.1 coordinate 24,773, forward strand.
TATCTTGATATCACTTTGAACGAACTGCCGCAGATGGAAGGCATGTTAGAAAATATGCATCAGAAAAGCCAGGAAGTCATTGAGGCATTCCAGGCAAAGGGAAATCAGAGATTACAGGAATTGAAAGAGTTTTTGAAAACCGGTAATTTTTAAAGGATCATGACAGGGATCATAATGCAGCCATAAACCTGAAAAAAGAAGCGCTGAGAATTGCGCTTCTGCAAAGAATCAAAATGAATAACGGTACCCTGGGGTACAGGGAATCCTATAAGCTTCAGCGAAGGTGGCGGGAGTATGTCACGCAATGACGGAATGCATAAAGATTTATGTAATGTAAAACAAAGATTTGTTCTGGAAAGCGGAGAAATCCGCTTTTATTTTTGACAGATCAGTTTATTTATTTCTTGGGTAAATAATTCACGATATTGTAAAGCCATACCGCCATGACCGACATTTTCAAATTTTCTGAAAACTGTATTCGGAAAATTCTTTTTGATATACCGTATATCCCATTTACGGTCTTTTTCTTCTTTGTCCGCATACCAGTAGTAAATCTTTTTGCATTCTGTTTTGATCCTTGGCGGCATGGAATAATTATTGCAGGAATCAAATGTATTCCAAATGGTTTTATAACTGACGTTTTTCATTAGATTGCCAAGATACTCTATATCTTCTTTTGACAGTTCATCAGTAGAAAAAGCTTTTTCCAGTATTTTCGTTCCGCCGAGTTTTCCTAAAGAAACCACAAGAAAATCTCTTATGGCAATGCCTCTGGTAATCAGCCTGGGCAATTGATATGGTGTTATGGCACCATCCAGTATGGCAGATTGAATATCCAGATGCCGATTGGCAAGAAGCCTGACAATCACACTGCCGCCCATGGAACAGCCATATGCACATGCCAAACGGGAGTATCTTCTTTCCAAAAACCAGTTTTCGAGCTCTTCCGCTATTGTTTCAATACTTGTAAAATCCTGTTTATGATCAGGGTCATAACCCGGCAAAGCAGGAATCACCAGATGATAGTTTCTTTCCAGATAAGGAATCACATATTCAAAATAATCCCACATGACCATGGAAGGATGAACAAGCAAAATAATCTTTTCATTTTCCTTTCCGAATTCATGAATATTCATAGTACCCCCTCTTTTTAGTTAGACATAACTAACACCATTATATCACTGATTCCTATTCGTTTCTCATCTTCCGTCTCTTTTTTCAGTTTTATCATTTTTTGCAAAACCGATCTTTAAGATGAAATCAGTTTCCTGTTTTTTGATCTTTCTTTGCAATGAAAAAGACAGGTTAATCATATTCATGATCAATCTGTCTGACAGTGAACTTTCTGGATGATTATAGTTTTTCTGCCACAATGATGCAGTTGGAATCCGGAAACGGTACAGGTTCCTCAGAGATCGGATCACACAGTTCTACTAACGGGGACAAATGTTCGGGATAACCCGGCTCCAGGAAGGAATCTGCCCGCAGTATTTTGAATCCCATTTTCTCAAATAATTCCACAAAATCTTTTATTTCATAATACCCGAAGCACTCCTGTACTTCATGTGCATAGGATTCCTTTCCCCATGTATAGGTATACAGAAACTCTCTTCCGAAGTTGATGTCTGTGATAACATATTTCTCCTTATCATCAATATGCAATACTTTCTGATCTTCGGTCAGTTCACGATCCATTCCTTTGAAATCTCTCAGATACTCTTTAAAGAAAAATAATCCGTCCTTTTTCTTAAAATGAATCTCAATATCATCACTTCCAGGTGTTTTGATTCCGTCACGGATAATGATTCTGCCTCCTTTGTTCAGAGAATCTGCAGCATTTTGTAAAGCTCTCTTAATGGATGCGTAATCAAACAAGCCATTGCCTAGATCCGTATAGGAATAGATTTCATGGATAATCGAAGAGAACAAAATCGTATCCACTTTTTCTTCGAACGGACTATCGACAAAATTATGTTTCTGACAAAGCCAGTGTCTGCCTTCCTCATCCTTCTTTAATTCCAATGATAGGATTACATTAGCGGAAATGTCCGTTCCGATAATGGTTTTATCAGGGTACCTGTCTTCCAATGCATTCAGCAGAACCCCTCCTCCGGAGCCTACATCCACTACCTTCTGTCCTATGACATAGTCCAGAATGGAAAGCTTTGTGCTTGTTTCTGCTGCATTCATTGTCTTTAAATACTTTTCTTCATTGTTCAGCCTGTCAAAGGCATCTCTGCGAAAGCCAAAAGTATCAAACAGTAACGTAATGCATTTTTCATAGGAAAGAAGATGCGACCTTTCAGCTTCAACACAGAATTCAATCATCTTTTCACATACTGGTGTGAAATGCACTCCCACCTCTAAAAAGATGCCTTTCTTTATAAATGTAAGAAACACATGTTCCTGATACGATGAAGGATCGGCAATGTATTTTTCTATGATTCTCTGTTTATATGTATTGATATGTTTCTTTCCCTCATAATCATAATAGATCTCATCTGCAAGCGGCTTGAAGTTGATGTGACGGATATTGTTGTCACGGTCGATGGATTCTATTGCTCTTTGTACAATCTTATAAGCCCCTTCCATGCCAAAAGGCTCTAAAGCAGATTGGAAATACCAAAGATCATATTTCGGAAACACAGATGTATGGAAAAATGAAACAGTGTTCTTATCAGGGCTGCCTGTGTTTGGCAACAGCTGATGCAGCCGCTCTGTACTTTCCAATTCTCTAAATCTCTGTTTGTAAATATCTTCCCCAAAGATTTTAATTCTGTCTTTGACATTCAGATATATTTCTTTGGAAACAGCTTCTATAATGCAGCGGTTTAATACCTCAATAATTCTGCAGAAACGTTCCTTTGACATTAATTCCGTAAGAAGAATGAGATCCCTGCTGCTTTCCATGCGGCATTCACCACGGATAAACTGTCCTGCAAGTCCATGTGTTTTGACAAGGATATATACAGGATCAATACCGGGAGATTGCGGTTCAGTATGATCCAGATAGATCATTGCTGAAGCTTCATTATGAATTTCCAAAGGATATCCCCTGTCTCTCCACCTCTTTCTGTCTTCCGCAGAACCTGCTTTAGCGACTTCCGACCAGCACAAAACCGTACGGATCAGCTGATAGTCTTCCTCTTGTAAATCCGTAACACTGTCTAAAATATCCAATGTGCGCATGACATAACGCAATACTGCATTGTCCTTCTTATCTGCCATCTTTTCAATTCTTTCGGCATTCCAGTAATAGTCTTCGCCAGACACAAGATACTGCAGCCATGGAAGATAGAACATTTCCTTCTTTACCGTTACTCCGTCTTTTTCAAAATAACGCTCCTGATTCAGCATAAAAATTCTCCCTATGTCACTATTGTACCAAAAAAATGTCAGGTTATTCCTGACATTGATTTACTTTTTGCCAAGCAGCAAAGCTGATCCTTTTAACAACAGAAGTTTTGCTTCCTTTTCACTCATGAATGTACCGTCTGTCGTTGAAATCAGCTGTACATCTTCATAGCCTTCTGCCTTTAATTCTTCGATAAACTTCTGCATATCCCCATATCTTTGCGGCTCCATCAGATCATGTATCGCAAATGTTCCGCCCTTCTTTAATACACGTAATGTTTCTTTCAGAAGTTTTTGTTTATTTCTGCCGGTGATGTTATGGTAAACATAATTGGATACTACCGCATCAAAGGTTTCATCTTCAAAATCCAGTTTTATGGCGTTACCATTCTGGAAAGATGTATTTTTCGCGCCTTCCGCTTCTGCATTGGCTTCACACCTCGCCTTGTTGAAAGAAGCATATTCCGGTCCCCATGGATCAATGCCGATGACTTTTGCCTGTGGATTTCTTTTCGCCACAGCAATCGTCAATGCGCCGGATCCTGTTCCGACATCCAGGCATGTCTCTCCTTCATTCAGATGCACATGATCTGCAATTCCTCCGATGATCTGCTTGGACAGTTTTCTTTCTCCTTCATAGGAAAATTTATCATGCGCATAAATGCACCAGGCTGTCCATGCACCGCATCCGATTGCTCCTGCAGCTAATACACCGCTCAAAGTGTTTTTTACAAGAGGTTTTAATTCTTTACCGATGACTTGTGTACAAGCTGCTCCTGCCGCCAATACGGCCGTCCCTGCTCCAAAACCATAGATCATGCCTTTTGGCACCCAGTTTTTGTAATCCGCTTTCATCTCTTTCTTCTTCCTGATGTAAAAATCACAAAATTCGCCACCTGTGCCGATGGTTTGCGTTCGCATGAATTCCAGGCCCGGAATGTTGCCGTACATGCGGTTATCGTTATCGCAATAGATCTTGTTGATTTCAGGACATCCCAGCAATGTCAGATATTTGTGATAAGGGCAAGCCAGGACATCCATCCTGTAGGCATCTTTTTCTTTTGGATAATACCGGTTTTCAAAACCTGTTTTGTCAGAAAACATCTTCTTAGTCAAAGGATCCCATATCCGGATAAAGACATCCTTCATGCCCGGCATCTGCATCATTTTGGCAAGGCTTTCACTCTTACCTTTTGTATTATTTATTGCTGCTTCTTCCAGAATGGCATATGCTTCTTCCTGTCCGATTTCTTCTTTGAGACAAAGATAGACTGCAGCGGAAGGAAAGATAAAACCATGGGCATGAAATTTATTCCCTTCCGGGATATCCTCATATTTTTGTAAAATCTGTTCCAGTTTCAATAAAGCTTTGTGCCAGATTTCATCACTCTTCTCAGCACCGAGATGCTGTTCCATGACTTCTTTGATCCACAATTTGTTTTTCATTAATTTTTCTGCCAGTTCCATATTTACCACTCCTTGATTGTTTTTGTCATTTTTTCATCGATATCAATGCGTGTCTTTTCACACTCCTTCGGATATCGCTTCGCATCTTTGAACATGAAACCGATCAATGTATTCAATCCGAAAGGAAGAATCTTTTTCAGAAGAGATTGCGGGAAGACAAAATGTGTTCCATGTAAATACAGTAATGATTCCCATGTACAGTTGTGCGGAAGAGATCTGAGCCTTTCTTCCATTCTTTCAATATATCTGCATGTATCCCAGAGGACATCATCTTTTGCTCCGATAAACAGGATCTTCCCCTGAATTCTTTCCACCTTGATCTTTTCTCCTTCACGCAAAGGATGCCTTCTTTCGGATTCGTCAAACATATTGATTGAAGAAATAAAGTTACCGCTGTTTTTGGTTTCTTCCTGTATCTTTTGCCAGTATTCCGGATGCCGGTATGCATAAGGAAGATACGGTAATGGTTCTCCCATCCATGTTACGGTGGATTCTCCATCTCCCGGCCTTTCGTGCATGCCGTCCTTCCCATCCTGATAAAAACCTTCCATGACAAAATCACATGGTGACATGGCAATGGTCAGTGTGATATCCGGATAATAAGATGCTGCCACCAGTGCCAGCATGCCGGTTGTCGAAGCACCGCAAATACCGATTTTTTCAATTCCCTTTTCATGCAGAAAGGCAATGGCTTTTCCAATGCGCTCCAATGGATAGTTGTGATGTCCGTAGTCTTTTTTATCCGCTGACATGGTCATCACATGGCACCCTCTCTCAATCATCCATTTCGCTGCTGTTACCGCAAGAAGATCTGTGGAAGAATCTCCGATCATGGCGATCATTGCCTTCCTGCTGTTTAGAGGTCCTTGGAAAAACGCTCCGCAAAAGCCGTCTTTTTCTATTGTAAATATTTGTTTTTTCATACATTCTCCAATCGTTAGATAAAACTAACTTATATCTGTTATTATTCTACTTCTTTTTTCTGCAGATAAAAAGAGAAACCGATATAATATTGTTGTTATGAAATACTTCTTTTTTGATATAGATGGCACATTAACAAACATACATACCGGCAAGGTCGTTCCCAGTGCAGTCGAAACCATCCGCCAATTGCAGAAAAACGGTTATTTTGTTGCGATTGCTACAGGAAGAGCACATTACAAATCCCTTGCCATTGCTGAAGAAGCCGGCATCCATAACCTGGTCACGAATGGCGGTGCAGCTTTAACGATTGATGATCAGATGGTATGCAACATTCCTTTGGATAAGGAAAAAGCTCTGAGGATTATACACGAAGCTGAAGAAAAAGGATTCGGTGTACTGGTTGCTTTTGAAGACAGCATCAAGGTCTTCATGAAAAATCATCTCTTTATTGATCAGGTCGGGGAAAGAAAAGAACCGACGGAATATATTTACAAACCTGACATGAATTATGAAGATCTTGAAAACATCTACAAGATCTATATCTCCGTTTCTACAGAACAAGAATATAAACTTGTTCACAGAGATCTTTTAACCAATCTTCGTTTCATTCCCGATTATCTGACTTATCAGCATGATCAGAAAGATAAAGGCATACGTGACATGATGGATTATCTCCATGCCGATTATAAGGATGTTGTGGTATTCGGTGATGCAGAAAATGACATAGTCATGTTTCAAAAAGAATGGACCTGTATTGCCATGGGAAACGGTTATCCGCCCCTTTTACAAATAGCAGATTATGTGACAGATGCCGCTGAAGATGACGGCATCTTGAATGCATGCAGACACTTCAAGTGGATATAGAGAAAAAAATATGGATCTTCTAATGAAAAACTAACAGGAATGATCAAATCTGTGTCATAATAATAGAAGAAAAAACAGGAGGAAATTTTAAAATGATCAATTGGAAAAACCTTGATGAGCTGGAAGCTTACAAGGAATTAGAAGCAGATCCGAAGGTATGCCTGCCGGAAGTCATGGCAGGAGAAAACGGTGCTGAGCGTGTTAAGAAATATTGTGCACCTATGGCAGAAGGCCTCGCTTTCAACTATGCTGCAAAAGCTGTAGACGACAAGATCCTGGACTCCTTAAAGAAGCTGGCAGAAGAAGCACAACTCTTGGAGAAATTCGAAGAGCTCTATAATGGTGCAGTTGTCAACACAGGCGAAAAGCGTCTCGTATTGCATCAGTTGTGCAGAGGACAGCTTGGCAAAGATGTCATTGCTGATGGTGTAAATAAGCGTGAATTCTATGTCAAGCAGCAGGAAAGAATTGCTGCCTTTGCAAAGAAAGTTCACGATGGCGAAATCACAAATGCAGACGGTGAAAAATTCACAACTGTTGTACAGATCGGTATCGGCGGATCCGACTTAGGTCCTCGTGCAATCTACATCGCACTTGAAAACTGGGCAAGAAAGAACAACACACTGAAGATGGAAGCTAAATTCATCTCCAACGTTGACCCTGATGATGCAGCAGCTGTATTGAACTCCATCGATGTCAAACATTCTCTGTTTGTATTAGTATCCAAATCCGGAACAACTCTTGAGACATTGACAAATGAAGCATTTGTCAAGAATGCTTTGACGGAAGCAGGCCTTGATCCGGCAAAACACATGGTTGCTGTCACAAGTGAAACATCACCTCTTGCAAAGAACGAAGGTTATCTTGATGCATTCTATATGGATGATTACATCGGCGGACGTTACTCTTCCTCTTCTGCAGTAGGCTGCGGTGTATTGTCTCTTGCTTTCGGTCCGGAAGTATTTGCACAGTTCCTCGATGGTGCTGCTGCTACTGATAAGCTCTCTACAGAAAAAGACATCCTCAAGAATCCTGCATTGCTGGATGCATTGATCGGTGTTTATGAGAGAAATGTTCTCGGTTTTGAAAACACAGCAGTTCTTCCATACTCCCAGGCATTGAGCCGCTTCCCTGCACATTTACAGCAGCTCGATATGGAATCCAATGGTAAATCCGTTAACCGTTTCGGAGAGCCTGTTGATTATCCTACAGGACCGATCATCTTCGGTGAACCGGGCACAAACGGACAGCACTCCTTCTATCAGTTACTGCATCAGGGTAAGACAATCATCCCTCTGCAGTTCATCGGCTACAGAAACTCCCAGATCGGCACAGACGTAGTCATCGAAGGAAGCACATCCCAGCAGAAACTCTGCGCTAACGTAGCTGCACAGATCGTTGCCTTTGCATGCGGCAAAGAAGATGAAAACCTCAATAAGAAGTTCGATGGCGGACGTCCATCCTCCATCATCATCGGCGACCAGCTGACACCTGCTTCTCTTGGTGCATTGTTAGCTCACTTCGAAAACAAAGTTATGTTCCAGGGCTTTGCATGGAATGTTAACAGCTTCGACCAGGAAGGCGTACAGCTCGGCAAGGTTCTCGCTAAGAAAGTTCTTGCACACCAGACAGATGGTGCATTGGCTGTCTACAGCGATCTTCTGAATATCTAAGCTTTGCAAGGAATGCTTCGGCATTCCTTTTTTTCATGGTAGAATAGTGGCATGATAAACAAGAAATCAGAAATACGATTATACAAGATGGAATATGTCGACGGCAGACAAGTACGCATCTATGAAAACGGAGGTGTCATGCAGTCGGCACAATACATCGAAAAAGGACATCATTTTGAGCTTGTCTTTGACTACATGAAGAAATTCAACATCATCTTTGATTTAAAGAAGGATATTAACGATATTCTGATGATCGGCGGTGCGGGTTATTCTTATCCCAAATATGTCATCAGCCACTATCCGGATGTTTCCATGGATGTCGTGGATATTGATCCTTCCTCCTATGAAAATGCAAAGGAATTCTTTTATGTTGATGAACTGATCTATGAATATCATCTGCATGAGAATCATCGCCTGAATCCATATACTGATGACGGAAAACACTTCCTTGAAGTAACAGATAAAAAATATGATGTGATCATCAATGATGCATTTACAGGCATTGATCCTGCAGCGGACATGCTGGAAAGAGGAACGGTAAAGCTCATTCAGGATCATCTGAAGGAAAACGGAATTTATATGGCCAACCTTCCCGGCTACAACCGCCTAAAAAAATCCGTCACTTTGCGCAATGCGATAAAACAGATGAAATCTGTTTTCAAATATGTTTATCTTCTGCGCATCGAAAGCAAGCTCACTGGCAGCTATATGTGCAACTATGTGGTAATTGCAACCGATCATTCCTATGAGATTGATGATACAATCGAATACACAGAATTTCTGTAATACAAATTGGGGGTTTTGAATATGACAGAAAAAGAAAAAATGCTGGCTGGGAAATTATATTCCGCTGCCGATCCGGAACTCGGAAGCCTTCTTTTAAAGGCAAGAAAACTGGCAAGAAAATACAATCAGATTGATGAAGATCAGCCTGAAGAGCAGCAGAAGGTATTGCAATCACTGCTTGCCAATTCAGAGAATATCCCTGCCATGCAGGCACCGATCTCTTTTGACTATGGCTGTAATACATACTTCGGAAAAAACTGCAGCACGAATTTTAATTTCACATGTCTGGATGTCTGCCCGGTACATATCGGTGATGATGTCCTGTTCGGTCCGAATGTAACCCTGGCAACACCGATGCATCCACTGCTTCCGGAAGAAAGAAATGTGCATGTCAGAGAAGACGGAAGCTGGTATATGCTGGAATATGCCAAACCGATTACCATTGAAAACAGCTGCTGGATTGCGGCTAATGTTGTGGTATGCGGAGGTGTTACAATCGGCGAAGGATCAGTCATCGGTGCAGGAAGCGTTGTAACAAGAGACATACCGCCACACAGCCTGGCTGCAGGGAATCCATGCCGTGTCATCCGCCAGTTAAACGAAAATGACAAGCTGCCTTCAGCTTTGCATTTAAAATAAAAGTAACTCACATAATAAGAAAAAGACACAGGCTCAATAACCCTGATTCGGGCTGAGAACCTGTGTCTCTTATTAAATACTCAAACTGTCATACTTTGGTACTTGACATCGGGATCAGTTTATTGAAGAAAACATCCTTTTTCTTATATAACTTTTTCCGTTAATCAGTCTTCATTCTGTTGATTTATATAGTTTCAATCCTTTAACAGCTTCAGGCATCTTTTCTTGATATGAATATTTTGAAGATGGACGATTGGCTGTCTCTTTAGCTGATTTAACGCAGATTTTCACTACTGTTCGAAATAATACATTCATTTTTCAGCACTCCTTTCCTAATTCGGTACTTTTGAAACATGCAAAGAACCATTAACCATGCCATTGCCATAAGAATCATACCCTTAGGGATTTGAGATCTAATGATCTGTAAAAATAAATATAAAACCAATAGCAACGTGAGCCTGATTTTTGCATATATACTATAAAGACCTATTTCTTTAGCATTCAAAATCTGATTCTCATTTTGAACCGGGGAAACAACAAATAGATACATGAATGGAATCGTAATCCAACAATAATGTAAATTTGATACATATTTTTCAGCCAAACAGCTCAATATGACCATGAAGATTGTAACCAATCCACACTGGATAAGTGTTTTGCAATGATATCCTCCACAATAAGATCTTAAAAATGTAAAACTGCAAATAAACACAACACCTTCTTGCAACTTGTGGAGGCATGCACACAAGAACAAAATAATCAGGGTTTCTAGCCAAAATGCAATTTCAACTTTTAAGCCATACAGAACGATATTAAAATCAATTTGAAGTTCAGTAGAAGCATTGTGCAGTTTATCAACAAACCATTGCATCATCTATTTCGTATCTCCTTGAGTAATATGATAGGCATCTAAGAAACAAATGCAATAGGAGTGGGACATTTGGTAGGCTTTTGGGATATTTGGTAAGATTTCCACACAAAAAAGAGGTATTATAGTTTTATGAATATAGCCATATTGGATGATGATATTATATTTCTTAATCTGTTTAAAAAACAATTATCTGCCTATTTGGATAATGATGTTCCATTAACATATACCAAACCAGAGAATCTTTTGACAGCCTTAAAAAACAGAGAATTTGATGTTATTTTTTTAGATATTGAAATGCCGGAAACTGACGGTTTGACAATAGCAAGACAATTATATCAGGATAATTGTCATTCCATGATTGTTTTTATTACCAATCGCTCGGAATTAGTATATAAAGCTTTTGGATTAAACATTATTGGTTTTATTGTAAAATCAGAGATGAATGATCAATTACCTCATGTAATGGATAAAATAAATACAGAATTACAGTCTATGCATTATATAACTGTTGAAACTAGAGAAAAAAGCAACCAGAAAATTCAAATATCTAATATCTTATTTGGAGAAATTGTGACTAGAAAAGTCTTTCTTTATTTGTTGAACGGCAAAAGAATTGAACTAAAAACCAGAATTATTGGAGAAATTTACCAATTGTTGCCTGAAAAACAATTCATTTTCTGTAACCGTTCCTGTTTTGTCAACATTAAAATGGTAGAAAGAATTACTGATTATCATTTATTTTTAAAAAATCAAACAGATCCAATAGACATCAGCTCAGCGAGAAGAAAGGATATTAAAAATGCTTATTTTAATGAAAGATTTTTATAATCCTTCTTTTAATATTGCTGTAGCGAAAAAATAGCCTTCATTAAGATTAACAATTAAAAATCCCCCATGTTTTTCGCATAACAAATTAACTGATTGTAATCCAATGCCATGGTTCTTATAATCTTTTTTCCACGTCTCAAGTTCTACCTTTTTTTTATCCGTCGTGTTTTTTACATTTATTTCAAGACTAGTGTCTTCCTGGCTTATTTGTAGAATTATTTCTTTCTTTTCTTTGCTGATATTTTCGATTGCATTATCCAAAAGATTCCCAAGAATTAAAGCAATATCATATTCTGTTTCTTTAGAAAAATCTTTGATAGCTGTAATTGTTTTAACTATAATACCTTTTTCTTTTGCCTGGCTAACTTTCGAAGAAATGATTGCATCGATTGCTGTTTTTCCAGTATTAAAAATAACAGGTGACTGTTCTAGAAGATTAATATCCATTTTTAACTGTTCTTGACATTTTTTTATTTCACCAGCGTCCAAATATCCGTTTAATATGGTGAACTGATTTTTCAAATCATGTCTCATTGTACGAATTTCTTGTTCCTTCTTATTGAATTCTTCAGCAAAACGCTGAATGTTCGTCAACCGCTCTGCCAATAATTTATTTTCCATTAACTGAAAACTATCATACGTAGATTTGCAGAACAAATAATACGTTACCAATGATATTCCTGATATTAATAAATTGACAAAAACCAGTAAAAGGAAATGTTCCGATTCATTATAAATAACATTCTCAATAAGAGCTGTGATACCACAAAGAACCGCAAACAGAAACACAAAGAAAACTGAATACTGTGAATCCATTTTTCTGTATTTTTTTGAGAATTTGGCCATGGCAAGCATAATTATAGATAAGAAAAATCTCGAACAAATAAATCGATATATTACAGGTACTTGAATCAATGCCTCACTTGCAGTAATTCCTAAAAAAGAGTAAATCAAAGTTAATGTTATTTCATTACCTGTGCTGATTAAAGTGTATAGCTGAATAATATATATTAAATTTGTAAATGTATTATTAGCTTGGCTTTTATCTTCACAATAATGAGTAATAAAAAATGATAAAGCAATGAAAACAAATGAATATAAGCCATCGTAAATTCCAAAATAGTTAAATAATGTTATTTCAGAAGAAATAATAAAACTATAAATAATATAGAAATATATTTTTTTCTTTTTTTGTATATCTACAAATCTACTGATCAAGTATGCATATAGTAACCCTTCTGCTATATTTATGCATATGTCCATCATGCCAATCATAGTTATCACCTGTATTTAAAAGTATAATACATATTCTGGAATGATGTGAACAAATTTCTAGAAACTGATAAATGTATACCGGATTTTAAAATAATGATTTGTTTATGACAGGATTCTATTTCCTTCAAATTAACAATTTCCCCCTGATTAATCCGAACAAAATCGAACCTCTTAAGTATGCCGGTTAACGAAAGAAACTCTTTCATACTCATCCTTAAATTTATATCACCATTCTTCGTATGAATAATAAGGTTATTATGATTGCATTTAATGTACTCTATTTCACTCGATGAAATTTGAAATCTTCTATTCATTAATTCTAACGTAATATTATCTCTTGTTTCCTTTAGATACCTTCTAATCACTCTTTCCGTTTCTTCTTGAATTAAAGATTTTCGCAAAAAATCATATGCGTGATTTTGATAGGAAGAAAAAACATATTCTTCTATTGATGAGACGAATACAATTTTTCCGATAGCCTCTCTAAATACTCTCTCAGATAGTTCAAATCCGTTAATTAATGGCATTTGTACATCTATGAAATATAAATCATAATCTTTAATTGTGCAAACCTCACCATTTGTGTAATAATCTGCATGAATTTCAATATTCATTTTTTCGGAAATTGAATGCAATAGAAGATGCATCATATTTAAATATTCCGAATCGTCATCGAAGACGCATATTGTTATTTTATTTTTTTCCATGGAGTTTTCTGAATTGATCTGCCACAAGATTGAGAATGTATATTTCTTCATCTGTCAAATCACTGTCATCTACTACAGGTCTTTTACGTGGTGATCCTTGTAAAAAAAACATATTCTCAAAAGTAACTTTATAGATTCTTAAGGCACTAGCAATATTATCATAGGACATATTACCATCCCCTCTCTCCCATCCTCCATATGTTCTGACTGTGACACCAAATTTATTTGCACACTGTTCCTGGGTATAATTATGTTGTTCACGATAATACTCTAAGCGATTCAATGGTGTCCGATCTGGCCTCTCATTTTTATTCTTACCCTTTTTTTCTTTTTTCATAATAGTATCTCCTCACCCTCAGGAGCAATCGTAAATGACAGGCACAAAAATATGTATGTAACTAAAACAGGAAGAAATCTTCCTGTTTTAGTGATTCGATCCCAAAATCGTTTATTTCAATCCCAAAATTAACCATGACTAGATAAATCTATATATTATAAAGCCACAAAGGAAAGGAAACTATCATGTATATATCAAGGTATAAAAACGGTGACAGTTTGCACAATTAACAAATGACAGTCATATATCATTATCCATTTTGTTCATAAATGGGCATCAACCAAAAAAATATAATGATAATATGACGCCATTCCTCAATTACAAAGCATTAGGACTGTATAAACTATAAAAGAACTAATAGTTTCATTTTCTATTAAATTCAATTACATTTTTAAAAATTCCAATGTACAGTCCTTGCGGAAAGATTGTTTGTTTGCTCCATATCATATATTACGAAGGAATAATTACTGATAAATAATTTAATGAAATTTTAGAAACGGAGAATGTCAATGAAAAAATTATTAAACAAGATAATTAAGCTAACTGCAATAGCTTGCTTAATCACAAACTTCATACCTGTTCATGCTGAAGAAATGAGTGGAATTGAAATGTCAGCAAATTCCATCTCTGTAAACTCAAACACATTTCAAACACTTATAGAAAATGGGAATATTCCTAGAGAAGTTTTAGATTATATTATCGAAACACAAAGAACTTACCCAGATGCTGAGATCACAATCACATCAGATCTTTTACCTTCAGGAGAAGCTTCGCCCAACATTAATTATACTAATTTAAGAACATATGGGGGATGCCAGCTGGCCGACTGGGTTGTACATGTTAGTACAGCACATAATATGCAAAATATCCTTACTGGGTCTTCAGCGGGAGGTTTTGCCCAATACCTGGCATATTATTTAGGTTCCTCCTTCATTTTTCAGAAGGTTCCCTTTGCCAGTGCTGCCATGACTGCTGCTGAATATATACTTAATACCAATGCCTACACAGCAAAAGCTGGAGATAAATTAAATGCAGCACCTGCATATTCCACATATACAAAGTATACATACGTGAAATGGAATGGGAACTGGACTCTTGGCGTTCAATCATTTAACGCCACAGTTACGACAATATCTTGGTATTTGTATTTGCAATCTACGGGAACACAATATACAGCAACTAGAAGTTATAACCAGAATCTTAAAAGTTCACACTATAATTCTCCTGATTCAGCAGCTGTTCAAAATTATCAATCTGGAGGGATTATTGATACAAAGCCAAAAATAAAAATTGGTTCTGTCTATTTCAACTTATATTAAGTTATAATAGTTTTCATGAAAAGAAAATATAAAATACTCATCGGCTTAGTCGTTTTTCTTGGCATATTTATGATTTTCCGTTTTCTGGACAACGGCATAACTGTACATGGCAATGATCTTTTGAAAAATCTGCCTGATACCCTTCCGAATGTATCATCCGTAGAAATCATGGATGTAACAGGAAAGCAGAAAGATTTTGAAATGACTGCAGGAGATGTCAAACAATTATATGCCATCCTGGCTGAAGGAGAGTTCCAAAAAATACGTGAAGAAAAATATCATGGAACATTTTCCGGTGACAGGGTTGACATAAACATTCCTGGTGAAAACAATCACTTCTACTTTATCGAAATCTGCGATTACAAAAAAATGACGATTCAGGATTTCGGATCAGATACAGAATCATATTATGAAATCATAAGCGAAGAAACCAAAACAAAACTGGAAAAACTATTTATCGCATATCAATAAAAGCATCAGATTTTGCTCTGATGCTTTTTCTTTCATAAATTAAACGTTTTCGATTCCCGATCTTCTTTCTTTATGACGGATGCCTACAGCTAATACTGTAGCCACAATCAGGATGATCTGACATACCAGTGCAATCCAGAAGTCAATGGTATATGTTCCTGTTGTGTCATAGAGAGAACCTAACAGGGAAATTGCTACCGCATTGGCAATACCGCCGATAAAACTGATGATCGGATAAACCGTGCCATAGTATTCCATGCCAAACAGATAGCCTGCAATCATTGCCATGCCTACAGCTGATACTGCGTAGGTTGTCGCAAACATGCCGGATCCTGCATACAATGCCCATTCCTGTCCGACAAACAATAACAGGCAGATACCGCCGATATTGATGATCGCATTAATATAAATTGCTTTATAGGAACCTAATTTATCATTCAGAATACCGAAGATAATCTTGGATGCAATGTTGCATGCCATGGATACCGACAACATCAATGCACCTACAGATGCTGCTTTGCCTAAAGATACCGCATAACCCGGCAGATGTTGCGGAACAGCTGCCACGGTATTGGTTGCAAGGCAGATAAAGATCATCAGGAAGAACTTCGGATTCAGGAAATTGAAGCGCGGGTTGGCTCCGCTGATGGCAGAAATCTTTCCTTCTTCTTTTGCCTTCAAGTATTCTTCATAACCATATGGCTGTATACCGGCTGTTTCCGGACGAATCGTAATCGGAAGCAGAATCGCCGGCAGACAAAATGCAACGGTGAAGATTGCCACATATACAAAACCTGTACGCCATCCGGAAGCATTGATGATATTTGTAAAGATTGGTGAAAGGATAACTCCCGGTACACCGCTGAATGCCATGACAACACTGGTGAAGATGCCTCTGTTTGCATAGAACCAGAAGTTGACAATCATTGTGATTAATACAAAGTTGATAATGCCATCACCAAGACCTCTGAAAATGCTGAACACATACAGCATGAAGACAGACTTTGAAGTGGAAATCAGAAAGGACATTCCCGCTAACAATGCTGTCGCAACAATAATCATCAGTTTCAGATTCTTTTCATTGATCTTTTTCGGAATGAACATAGCACCAATGGAAGCGACAATTGATGTAATGGTGATCATCATCGAAACACTTCCTCTTCCGACCCCGAGATCCTCGGCAATTGGTCCATAAAAAACACCGGCACAATTGATCGTAACACCGATCGAAGCTGCCGCAAGTCCGCACATGGCGATCAAGACGAATATATGTTTGGCTTTCATAAAACTCCCCTTTTTTCTTACTTCTATTGTACCATTTTAAAAGGCAAAATCACCATGATCGAACACAACAATTTCTCTGCCGTCTTCTGTTGTTCCAGTAATGTGCATATCTTTTGTGCCGATCATAAAATCAATATGTATCATGGAATCATTGAATGTATATTTTGGATCAGACGGCTGTTGGCGGCTTAAGCCTCTGCCCAGTGCAAGATGGCATGATGCATTTTCATCGATCAAGGTTGTGTAATAAACGATATTGCTCATAGAGATCGGTGAATGATATTCCACCAATGCACATTCTCCAAGATAACATGCATTTTCGTCCATGCGGATTAATTCTTCAAGAACGGTTTTCCCTTCATTTGCGATAACTTCGACAACCTTTCCTTTTTCAAATCGGAAACCGAAATCTTTTAAAACCTTTCCGCCTAATACCAGAGGCCTTGAGGCAAATACAATGCCTTCCGTTCCGTATTTCTCCGGCGTGGTACAGATCTCTTCTGTAGGAATGTTGGGATTATACGGAATATAGTTTTCCGGATGTTTTCTTTTGGAAAAACCAAAATAGGAATCAGGTGTCAATTGCACCGTCAGGTCTGTTCCGTTAGAGGCGGTGTAATGCAGTTTTTTGAAATGGAAAGAATCCATTTTCTCGCCACGCTCCCCGGTTCTTTTTTTCTTCTCTTCCCATGTTTTTACGACATCGTTTTCTTCATCGATGTAACATAATTTCAATAACAGTTTCCACAGTTCTTCCAGTCTGTCTTCTTCCTTAACTTCTGAAAGAATCGCATCTGCCCATTCTTTTGTAGGAATCATGGCAATCAGCCATTGGCAGTGTTTCTCTCTGGAAGCTTTGCGCATGATGTTTCTGACACCGTCCACATGGGCAAAGATCGCATTGGACCTTTCTTCGGAAACATCTTCCATCAGCTTTGGATTCACCCCTTCCAGCCTGACAAAACAGGCATTCTGATCCAGGTATTGCTGATTCTGCAATTCTTCCCAAGATTCTATTTTACGAATATCTTCGTCGCTTCTGTATTTGGAAGATACCTTCAAGGCAGCCAGATCCAGATAGTGAACAATCACATTGCTTGCGCCAAGCTTGTAACATTCTTCCATAAAATACGGAATAAAGTAAGATCCTTCTACTGCTGCTTCAACCAGAACAGGCTGTCCTTTTTGTACATTCAGACCTACCCTTGCCAATGTATAAGCATACTTCTGCATCATCTGTGTCAGGTTCATGATCATTCTTCCTTCCCGTATCTCTTAAACAGTTCCACATAGAAAGAAACATTATCCGCAAGTACATTTGTATCGATATGTTCATCGATGGAATGTGCTCCCCCGCTTTTGCCGTTATAGACAATACCGGTATAGCGGTATACACTTCCCGAAGGAGATAAATCACTATAATATCTTGAATCCGTCCCTCCTGCCATCATGCATGGCATCATCGTTATGCCGGGATATCTTTCTTTGGTAATCTGTTCCAGAAGATGATATCCATAGCTGTCTGTAGAGGAAACGCGCGGCGGATTATGTCCCTTAATCAATTTAAACTGAACATCTTCAGGCAATACTTCTTTAAAATGTCTTTCCAGGTCTTCCAGCGTTTCACCAGGAAGAATGCGGCTGTTGGTTATAATCGATGCATGTTCGGGCAGAATATTCGCCTGATCACTTCCTTTAGCCATGGTAGGCGTTGTCGTTGTCCTTAACATAGTATTGATATAAGACTGCTGATCAGCCAGTTCAATCAATCTGCTTTCATTTTCCTTTGGATTTTCAAACAGTTTTCTGTATTCCTCTTTCATAAACGGTGCTCTTGCCTGCATCTCTTGTATAACAGGTGCACACAGCTTCGGTTCCATTCTGTTTTCTTCCAATTCATATACCGCTTTTGCCAGTCTTGTGATTGAGGTATGGAGTGGCGGATACGCAGCATGCCCGCCTTTAACATCCATGTAAATCTCATGATCGGCATATCCCTTTTCAGAAACATAAATCTCCGCGATATATCCGCCATTCTTCAATTGCCGGATGCCGCCACATTCATCAATTGCCATGCCTAATTGTATGCCTCTTTTTACAAGTTCATCGTGCAGATATTGTCCTGCTGCGCCTTCTCCTCCCATAATCTCTTCATTATAGCCAAAGGCAAAATACAGATCATAATCCGGTTCAAAGCCTTCTTCAATTAATAATTCCAATGCATCCATATATGCCTGTATATTGCATTTGGAATCGGTTGTTCCTCTTCCGTACATGATGCCTTCTTCATCTACAAAGCCGGAAAAAGGAGGATATTTCCACATTGCATGGTCGCCTTCCGGAACAACATCCTGATGCGCCGTCATCAATAAAGGCAGTTGTTTTGATTTGCCGGTTCCTTTCCAATGATACAGTAATGCACATTTACCGATTACTTCCTTTTGCATCTTCTGATGCACTAAAGGATATGCCTGTTCTAAATAATTATGCAGTTTGAAAAACTCTTCGGTCCTTGTTTTTTCCGGATCACTGCTGGAAACGGTAGGAATCTGTACCATTCCCTGCAGATGGGAGATGAATAATTCTTTCTTATCTTTATTCATATCAATTACCTCTATCCATTATGATACCATTTCTTCGTGATTTGGTAGACATTTTCAGATGACAAATATATAATTGTCGGGGTTTAGAAACAGAGGTGCAGAATGATAGATAAAATAGAAGCTCTTGCAGCAGATATCGATATGACATTAACTGCCAAAGGTGCAGATATGCCTGAAATTGTAAAAAAAGCTTTTTGTGAATTACATAACCAGGGTGTTTTACTGGGACTGGCAACAGGCAGAGAGGTCGATGAAAAACTGCTCCATCAGGGAGAATTCTGGAATCTTCCTTTTGAATTTGATTTTATTGTCGGCATGAACGGCGGTATGATCTATGATGCTGAAGATCAGTCCATGTGGACTACAGATCTGTTAAGCACAACAGAAATGAAAGAAATTCTGGCATACTTCATGCCTCTCATAGAAAAATATTCCATTGCCGTAAATGTTGAAGGCGGAGGCAATCACAATGCCATGAATATCAATGGCGAATTGCTTGCATCCATGAAAAGACATGGATTTATCTTTGAAGATAAAACCGGTGATGTAGACGGTTTTTGCGACAAGCCCTGCTACAAATTTCTCTTTAGGACAGAACCGGAATATGAGAAGCAGATCCATAAAGCATTTAACGATAGATTCAGTGATAAATATCAGCTGATCGGTACTTTCCCGGGAACGGTAGAACTCATGCATAAAGGCATTTCCAAAGGAGACGGCATGAAAAGATATGCCGATAAGCATCATCTGGATTTAGATAATGTCATTGCCTTCGGTGATAACGAAAATGATAACTCTCTCCTGAAAGCCTGCGGATGGGGTGTATGCCTGAAAAACGGTGCCCAGGGAACAAAAGATATCGCTGATGCAATCACGGAATATGATTGTGAAAACGGCGGTGTCGGCCATTATCTGTTTGATCATTATCTGAACAATCAAGGGTGAATGCCCTTTTTTTATTGCATCATTGTTTTGTACACGATAAAATGAACTTGCATGAGAGGTATATAGTATGAATATTGTCTGTTTGGATCTTGAAGGTGTATTGGTACCTGAAATCTGGATCGCCTTTTCCGAAGCAACCGGCATTCCGGAATTAAGACGCACAACCAGGGATGAACCTGACTACGATAAATTAATGCACTATCGTATGGATATACTCAAAGAACATGGCTTAGGATTAAAAGAAATACAGGAGACCATTTCTAAAATAGAACCACTGGATGGTGCAAAAGCATTTCTCGATGAATTAAGATCTATTACGCAGGTTGTCATTCTCAGTGATACTTTTGAACAGTTCGCTATGCCTTTAATGAAAAAGCTGGGTTATCCCGCTTTATTCTGCAACACATTACAAGTTGCAGACAATGGTGAAATCATCGGTTATACAATGCGTTGTGAGCATTCCAAATTATCCAGCGTCAAAGCTTTACAATCCATCGGCTTTGAAACCATTGCAGCCGGTGACAGCTACAATGATCTCGATATGATCCTTGCCTCAAAAGCAGGTTTCCTGTTCAGAAGTACCGAACAGATTAAAAAAGATCATCCTGAATTGCCTGCTTATGAAGCATTTGATGATCTGATGAAAGCAATCAAAGAAAATCTATAAGAAAATGACCTTCATCAGGTCATTTTTTAAAATTCCTTTTTCTCCATGATTCGTATTGATGCCAAGCCACATAGCCATGACTGGATTTATCACTGATCCCTTCATCCACAAAACCAGCATAGTAATGGACAAGGGCATCTTTACACGTTAATACCAACCCTTTTCTGCCTTGCTTTTTAGCATCTGCAACGGCCTGTCTGATTCACAATCATGCTTAGCGTTTCTTGCGATATACAAGCAATGTATTTACGCCAAAAACCATCTGCCATTTACCATCTCCATCATGCATGTACGCATTTTCATACATTGCATCAGTTAAAACATATTTTGTCATTCAATTTGAATCAGCAATCATCTTCTAAAACAACAGCCGTCCCCTGCACAATAGGTACCATGGATTGGGAAGAACATGCAAAATTCACTCCTAATACCGCATTTGCGCCTAGTTTTAATGCTTTTTCATACAATCTGTCATACGCCCTGTTGAGGGACTCCTCGATATTAAATGGGCTTCTGACAAGCTGGAACTGGTCATCAAAGGCAACAACAATTCCAAGCTCTTTGTTCACCCTCTTGCCTGTTACATATGGCAGTGTGCTGATCATTCTTTCATCATTCATCTATAAGATCCCCTTTTTAATTTTACGTAATTTTCTTTCATTATCAATACTAAAAGAATCATAGATAAGCAAAAAGAAAAAACGACCGGTCGGTCGTTCTAAAATTCCTTTTTCTCCATGATTCGTATTGATGCCGCAATCGAAATCATACACAGAATGACAATAAAAGCAATCATTGCCGCAAGTACAATCTTAAAATCAAGCTGAGATAGTTTTTCTGCCAGTTTACTGTAGTTTTCACCGTTATTTCCATTCAGAAAATAGACGATCAGCGCTCCGATTCCGAAAATACCGAACAGGACAAACTTACTTTTTTCAGAGCCGTATTTCAAACGCAGCGGAAGCATAATCGAAATCAGAAAGACTGACATCATTAATGATGTGATTACATTTTCTCCGATTTCTTCGATTAATTGTCCGTCTTTTATAAATCCGACAATGATGCAGATAATCAAACCAAGCAGGCAGAAGAAGACAGACATAAGGAAGGAAAAGACATATTTTTCTTTTGCATAGGTTTTTCTTGAAACCGGAAATGTCAACAAATAGCTGTATCCGTTTTCCATTTCATCATAAGAAAGCGTACTCAGCGAGAAGATGGAGCCAATCATGGTGAGATAAACAATACCGCTGAAAGTATCCATACCGAAAGACATGCCGATCCCGCAGATCAGAATCAATAACAGTGATTTATATTGATTTCCTAACAGATAAAAATCTTTTGTCAGCAGCCCTTTCATACACTTTCTCCCTTCGCCATAAATATAATCACATCGTCTATATGCGCCTTTTCTACAACCGTCTCCGGATAATTCTCCTGATAATACCTGATTTGATTTGTCAGACAGGAATACCCGAAACTTTCTTTTTTCCTTTTTAACAGATATTGTTTATCCAGTTTTTCATATTCAGAAACACTGACTTTCAAAATTCCGTATGAATCCATTAATGTATCAGCATCTTCATGAAGGATGATGTTTCCCTTATGAATCATGTAGATATCATCACAAAGGCTTTCCAGATCAGAAGAAATATGGGAACTGATCAATATTGCCCTGTCCTCTTTTTCCGCCATGTAATCCCTTAACATCTCCAGCACTTCATCTCTTGCCATGACATCCAAGCCTGTAGTCGGTTCATCAAGAATCAGAAAATCCGCCTGATGGGTAATCGCTGTCAGCACTTTGAGTTTGGCTTTCATGCCGGTTGATAATTCGATGATCTTCTTTGCCGGATCCAGATTGAATTTCCTGCATCCGCTCTTGAATCTTTCTTCATCAAAGGCAGGATAAAACTGTCTCAGTATTTTCTGTGTATCCCTGACTGTCAGATAATTGTTAAAACCTGTATCAGCTAATACTGTTCCTATTTTTTCAAAATCTTTTTCTTCAATTTCATTCAGTTTTTTTCCAAACAGCTTTATCGTTCCCTGCTCAGCATAAACAAGTTTCAGTATAGTTTTGAACAATGTACTCTTACCGGCACCGTTTTCTCCGACAATACCTGTAATATTTCCTTTTTTCACATCCAGGGAACAGTTCAGTGCAAAACCCGGATATGTCTTTTTTAAGCCTCTAACCTCTAACATGATGATTCCTCCAGTATCAAATCCAGTATTTCCTTGATTTCCTCATTTTCCAAACCATACTCTTTGGCAATCATGACTACCTTTTCCATCTCTGCTTCCACCTGCTGTCTCTGTGCTTCTTTTAATACCTGCAGATTAATGCCTGTTACATATGTACCTTTGCCATGGATTGTCGAAGTCAGTCCCTCCTCTTCCAGACAGTCATATGCCTTTTTGACAGTTAACGCAGAGATTTTCAATTCTTTGGACAATGTTCTTACCGAAGGCAGCGGATCACCATCATGCAATTCTTTGGAAACGATCATTTGTTTAATTCTTTCAACGATTTGTTCATAGATCGGGATCATTGAAGATGTGTTAATAATAATATTCATAAGTGGCCTCTTTATGTATAAACAGTATATAACAGTATAGAACTGTTTTCAACTGTTTTATACTGTTTATCGACAATAATGTTCAAAATCCGAATTTTGCTCAATGAAAGTGCTGAATTTTGCTTAATGAAAATGAAAAAGATCAATGAGCCATACAACTCATTGATCTTTTTTACGAAAGATAAATTTATAAATCAGCTATTCGTGAATTCTTTTATTCACACATATCGAAGAAATCAATGATGGTTTCTTCCACATCCTCCTTGATATCTGCATAATTGTGAATTTCATGACGATATCCCGGATAGAGTTTTACAGCCACATTATGACCTGTATCTGTTAACCAGTTTGCACATTGGTAAATGCCTGTACCGAATTGTCCTACCGGATCCTGATCACCGGCAATGCTTAAAATCGGTAAATCAGCAGGTACTTTCTTTGCCCATTCAGGACCGGTAATATCCTGCATCATCTGCATAAAATACAGCCATGCTCTGTTCGATGTCGGTTTTGTGAAAGCATCAAACGGATCTTCGGCATGATCTTTCTGAACATACGGATCATCACAAATCCACTCATTGCCGAGTTTCACACCTTCCTGACATCTGGCAAACATCCATCCCATCAGCATGCCGCCAAGTTCCGGATCAGATTCTTTCCCTTTGCCTTCATCAATGAGTTTCTGCACATGCGCAATGCCTTCTTCGAGATTTGGCCATACGCCTGTTGTTCCGCAGAGTGTTACGCCATTGAGATCATCACCGTATTTAGCGATATACATTCTTGCGATAAAGGAACCCATGCTGTGGCCGAACATAAAGTACGGAAGATCCGGATACTTTTCTACGGCGATATCGTGTAACTTCTTTTCGTCTTCCATCATCGTGGTGAATCCCTTCTCACCCCAGTCTCCCCATGTATCATTTTCAAGAGCTGTTTTGCCATGGCCTACATGGTCATCTGCCACAACAATGTACCCTGCTTCCATGAATGATGTAATCATATGCAGATATCTTCTGGAATGTTCGCCAAATCCATGGATCAGCTGGATGATACCTTCCGGTTCACATGCAGGAACATAAATCCAGCCATAAACCTGGTCTCTTTCATTGAACGACAAAAACTTTACTTCATGCAACATTATATTTTCCTCCTAAAGCTTTCGCTCTTATTGTTACTTCTATAGTAACACTGCAATGAAAAAAGAAAAAGATCCGGTTTTCAGATCTTCTCTCTTTGCATGCGGATAAACTTTCTTTCTACAGCCTCGGCATAATCATCCTCTTCTTCCTTTGTTTCAGGCATGAATTCCGGAACCGGTGTAGGCTTTTCATTTTCATCCAGTGCAACAAAAACGGCATAGGCACGGTTAATCAGTTCCCTTTCACCGTTTCTTTCCACATAGGAATCTACTTTGACTTCCAAAGATGTGGTTCCTGCCCAGGTTACTTTTGCCTCCTGAATGACAATATCATTTAAATATGCGGGTTTTAAAAAATTCAGATTGTCTACACAGACGGTTGTCACCTCATGTCTGGCATATCTTCTTGCTGCAACGGCACCGACCACATCGATCCATGCCATTAACTGCCCGCCAAAAAGACGCGGAATTTTATTACCGTTACAATGTTGTGCCAATACAATCTGTGTACTGCTGGTTATTTCATGCATGATGATTCTCCTTTCCTCTATTATAACAAACTCCCATAGAAAAAGAAAAATAGTGTAAAATATAGATGAGGATATTGTATGCTGACGTATAATCTTGACATTGAACAGGGAAGTTTATGGCTTAGAACCACCCCGACAGAATTTGCCTTAAAACAACCGTATTACTGCACGGAAGCAGGCATTTTTTATGCACGGGAAAAGTTTAATACAGCAAGAGATTATAAAGACAGCTATCTGTTATTTTATACTTTGGAAGGCTGCGGCATTATTGAGCAGAATGAACAGACAATTTACCTCCCTGCACACCATGCATTATTCCTGAACTGCCGCAAACCACAATCGTATTATACAGATCCACAGACAGGAAAATGGACCCATTACTGGGTGCATTTTGACGGATCGGGCATCTCTTCAATGGAAGAATTACTGACAGAAGACAACCGGATTGCCGCCATCCCCATGGGATCGGAAATATTCACCCAATCTTTTGATACATTATTACAGAATCTCGAAAAAACAAATACCGATACGATATTAACAGAAAGTCTTCTGGTCCATCAGCTGTTAACGGACATGATTATTCATCGTTCCGTATCCTATTCCGCCAACCAGTCCATTATCATGCAGAGTGCCGATTACATCAAAAACCATTTTGCCGAACCGATCAATTTACAGATGCTTTTGGATCTGACACATATGTCCAAAGCCTATTACATGCGTTTATTCCGTCAGTACATCGGTACTACACCTTATAAATATATGCTGACAATGCGCATGAATAAGGCCAGGGAATATCTCGAATTAACAGATATGACCATTCATGAAATTGCTTTAAAAACAGGTTTTCAGGATGATGCTTCTTTCAGCACAAGGTTTTCTTCCATGATAGGCATGAGCCCGTTAAAATACCGCAAGGAAGCCATTACCAGAAAACAGGTTTACGGGAGTCATTGACATGACGGAAAAAACATATATCGCAATTGATCTGAAATCATTCTATGCATCGGTAGAATGCGTGGAAAGAAATCTTGATCCTTTAACCACAAACCTAGTCGTTGCAGATGCCTCCAGAACAGATAAAACAATCTGTCTTGCCGTTTCCCCCTCTTTGAAATCCTATGGGATCGGCGGAAGACCGAGATTATTTGAAGTGAAGCAGAAAATGAAACAAATTAATCTGCAAAGACAAAAAGCCATTCATTATAAACCATTTACTAACGAATCTTATTCTTCAATTACCTTAGATAAATATCCTTCCATAAAAGCAGATTTCATCATTGCCGTACCGAGAATGGCTTTTTATATGCAATACAGCACGAAGATTTATGAAATCTACCTGAAATACATTTCTCTGGAAGACATTCATGTCTATTCGATAGATGAAGTGTTCATTGATGTGACAAGCTATTTAAACCTGTATCATACAACCCCGCATGAATTAGCCATGACCATGATCAAAGATGTTTATCAGAATACCGGTATTACTGCCACTGCCGGCATAGGTACAAATCTGTATTTAGCCAAAGTAGCAATGGATATTGTTGCCAAGCATGTTGATGCGGATCAGGACGGTGTCAGAATTGCCGAATTGAATGATATGACCTACAGACAATTGTTATGGAATCATAAACCCATCACAGATTTCTGGCGAGTAGGAAGAGGCTATGCCAAAAGGCTGGAAAAATACCAGCTGTATACAATGGGAGATATTGCCCGCTTTTCATTACAGAACGACTATCAATTATATGAGGAATTCGGTGTTAATGCAGAACTGTTGATTGATCACGCATGGGGATATGAGCCCTGCACAATCAAAGATATCAAGGCCTACCAGCCTGAAAATCACTCTCTTGGTAACGGCCAGGTTCTGATGCGTCCTTATACCTTTGAAGAAGCAGAAATCATCGTCAAAGAAATGACCGACAATCTTGTTTTACAGCTTGTGGATAAAAAACTAATGACAAATGCACTGGGATTATATATCGGCTATGATTCCTCGAATCTTAAAGATTATGCAAATCTTGAGACAAAGAAAAACTGGTACGGCAGAACTGATCCCAAACCATCAGATGGCATTATGCATCTGAAACAATACACCTCTTCTACCAAAAACATTATGCAGGAAGCTGTAAAACTTTATCATAAGATCGCCAATCCTGCCTTATCCATCCGCAGGATCAACATCAGCTTTCATAACATCCTTCCTAAAGAAGAGGCACAGAAGATTTCCTCCTATGAGCAGATTGATCTGTTTTCCGAAGTGCAGGAAACACAAATCAATCCGAAAGATTTGGATAAAGAGGAAAAGCTGCAGAAAGCTTTGCTGGATATCAAGCATAAATACGGCAAAAATGCCGTATTAAAAGGAACCAGCCTGCAGAAAGCTGCTACAGGAAGAGAAAGAAACAAACAGATCGGAGGACACAGGGAATGAATGACAACTACGAAGATATCATCCATCTTCCTCATTTTGTTTCCAAAAACAGGCCGCATATGTCCAATGCGGACCGTGCTGCACAATTCTCCCCTTTTGCGGCATTAACAGGCTATCACGAAGCCATTCAGGAAGCTTCTGTTCCGCCGATGGAAAAGATCATCTTATCAGATATGGCTCTGGAAGAACTGGATGAAAAAATGTTTATTCTTATACAGAATCTGAAAGAACACCCATCCATTCAGCTAACCTATGAAAAAGACGGCTTCTATCATACAGAAACCGTCAGTGTAAAAAGAATAGATCCTGATGAAAGAAAACTCATTTCCATGGATAATAAACACTATTCTTTTGATGATATCATTGCCATCGAAAGTCCGCTGTTTCAAAAAAACTCACAGATGTGAGTTTTTATTATCTGGTAATTACATCTACCGGAATATTGAATATCTTGGCTACTTTCAAGATTGTATCAATATGTCTTCCTACTGCAGCTGCCATATGATGCGTAGGACCGGCTTCATTCCACTTGTTCATGAATTCCCTTGCTCCGCAAGAGAATCTTGTACGCATATTCGTATCTCCGAACATGAAGATCGGACCATCTTCGTTGACACCTTCAGCAACGACAAACTTGAAATGTCCATCCCTGTCTTGTGTAATTGCCAGGTAAGTAACAGGACCTGTAGGAGGATAGAACTGTGTCAGGTATCCGCCGCCTGTCTTTCCATGGAAGACAGGAACAATCTTCATTGTCGGCTTATGTGCCTGTGAGATGTCGGCATCACCGCTGCCGCTGTGACCGATAATGCACAGATCTTCATTGAAATCGATCGAATACATTTCAGAAAGCTGTCCTGTACCGGCAATCGTCTTTAAGATGGACATTGCCATAGCTACCTTGATGTCACCTTCTACAGCACAAGCTGTCCCCTGTTTGATTAACATGGAGAATGCCGGAATTAACATACTGTCGAGTTTGCCGGCAATTCCCTGGGCAAAACCATCATAATGGGATGCCACAAGACCGAGCTGTTCATCCTTTACCCACTGTTCAAAGGCGACGACATATTTAGCCATATCCCATACAGTCTCAACCGTAGCACCACCTTCGATTTCAAATGTATCCAGGATATCTTCTGCCTTAGCGCGAATTGCTTCTTCATCGGTAATATCATCGGCAATTGCCCACATCTTTTCCCAGTCAAACTGTTTTGTATAGACAAACATTCTATGGTAAAGATTGGTTTCATCAATATACAGATCCATCATGCCCGGGTAGGGTCTGCCGATCTGTGCTAAGTTTGTATCACGGAATCTTCTTCTGACCTGTGCAGCCTTGCACCATTCCTCGATTTCCTTCTGTACTGCAGGATCACCGCCTTCAACTACACCGGTAATAACAGCGGAACGTTTTCCGGCACGGTTGAGGTCTGCAACCATTTCTCCTACTGCACCGCATGCATACAGTTCGCCAAGCCACTTCGGTGTATCCGTATTGGCATAATCCGGAGCTTTTAATTTCTGCACATTAACAATGACTACAGGTACATCAAGATCCCTGACTGCCGGCAGCATATTGTAGCTTGTCGCATATGTCAGCATCTGCAGGATCACAAGATCTACATCTGCAGCTCTGAATTTATCTCCGGCAGCCTGTGATAATTCTTTTGTAGTGACAATCCCGCCATCAATGATATCTACTGTATCCGGAAGAGTCTTTTTGAAGGCTTCATACTGTGATTCAAATTCAGGTACCAAAGAAGGAAACTGAGGAAGATATGCACCTAACGCAATGGCGAAAACGCCTACTCTCGCTTTTGTTTCTACTAACATTTTTTATTTCTCCTTTTCGTATAAGAATTTTTCAGGAAGGTTGACTTTGAAATCCTTTGCCAGATCTCTGAAATTCTGCGGTGTAATTGTCTGCAGCTTTGTCGGAGACATGGACAGTACTTTGACAAGAATCTCAGCTGATTTTTCAACGGTATGCATTAATCCGAATGTTGTATCGAAGTCAGGGCCGCTGGCAAACATGCCATGATGTGCCCAGATCGCTACATCATACTGCTTCATCAGTTCACTTGTTGCAACAGCAATATCTCTGCCGCCCGGAACCATCCATCCGACAACACCGACACCATCCGGGAATACTACAGGACATTCTGTTGCCATTTCCCAGAGTTCTCTTGTGAATACTTCATCGGTTAAAGGCAGCACAAATGTCAATGCGATCACATTTGTGGTATGCGCATGATAGATGACCCTGTGTGTTCCGTTGCTTGCCTTCTTTTTCACCTCATGATTCATCAGATGGGAAGGCAATTCGCTTGTCGGTCTTCCACCGTTACACAAGCCCCAGAGAATTCTATAGTTTTCACCCTTTTCATCAATCTCAATGATGCAGGAAGTATCTTCCGGATCCAGAATGACATTGCGGAAATACTTTCCCGAACCTGTAACCATGAAGTATTCCTTGGCAAGATCCGGTACGCTTGTACCGATCTCTTTCCACTCGGAAGGTTCATGGAAGTATTCTTTTACCTCTTCCACTTCCTCCGGTTTAATACGATAGGAAAGATTTCCTCCGTTTCTTTCATGCCAGCCCTGCAGCCAGCCATCGTTGCATAATCTGATAAATCCCTGTACGAACTTTACATCTAAGATACTCATTGCGGTTTTACCTCCTTGATTTCAAAACTGTCGCGAATGATATTTCTTGCTTCCTGCAATGTTTCTATTTCTTTTTCTTCCATCATCTGTACCAGAAGGTTTCCCAAAGCTGTTCCTTCCGTAGGACCGGCATATACTGTTAATCCTGTAGCGTCAGCAGTCATCTGATTCAGATACATGTCTTGCGAACCTCCGCCGACAATATTCATTGAAGTATATTTTTTACCGGTCAGTTTTTCCAATGAAACGATTGTTTTTTTGTAGTCTTCGGCAAGGGAAATATATACCGTCTGCATGATTTCGCCGGTTGTTTCAGGAACCGGCTGGTTTGTATCCCTGCATGCCTGTTTAACTTCTTCAATCATTGAAGAAGGTGCTAAGAAGCGATCATCATCCGCATCTACACATGCATGGAAATTCCTTGCCTGTTTTGCTTCTTCAATCAATTGCGGGAAGGATGGACGATTCCCCTTTTCATCTGCCAGCTCTTTACGGATATTCTGTATCATCCATAAGCCCATGATATTCTTCAGATAGCGGAAGCGGTAATCATAACCGCCTTCATTGGTGAAATTTTCATGCATGCTTTCGGGTGTGGTAATCGGCTCTTTATTTTCTACGCCTAACAAGGACCATGTACCGGAAGATAAGAATACAGCATGATCATCTTTTGCGGGAACGGAAAGGAATGCAGATCCTGTATCATGTGTTGCCGGCAGTACCACTTTCATGTTTAATCCTGTTTCATCCTGTACTTCTTTTGTAAATTCACCAATCACTGTTCCCGGTACGGAAATCTTTTGAAAAATCTTTCTGGGAAGTCCTGCTTTTTCGATCAGTTCCTCATCCCACTCCTTTGTCTCAGCATTCACCAAGGCAGTTGTCGAGGCATTGGTATATTCCTGTGCTTTGACTCCCGTTAACAGATAATGCAGATAATCCGGAATCATCAGCATGCATTCTGCCTTTTCCAATTGCTCAGGATGTTCTTTTTTTAATGCCAGCAATTGATAGATTGTATTAAATTTCAAATACTGAATGCCGGTTTTATGATAGTGATCTGCAAAGGATAAGATTCCTTTACCTTCAAGTTCCTCTTGAATACCATTGGTTCTTTCATCACGATAACTGACCGGATCAGATATTCTCTTTCCTTCTTGATCCAGTAAAACAAAATCTACTGCCCATGTATCAATTCCCATTGTAGATGGCTCATATTCCTGTTTCTTACACTGTCTGATTCCTTCAAGGATATGGCTGTATAAGCCATCGATATCCCAGCACAGATGCCCGTCTTTTTCAACCAGTCTGTTTTCGAATCGATAAATCTCTTTCAGTTTTAATTGTCCGCTTTCCAGATATCCGATCATATGTCTTCCCGAAGAAGCACCGATATCCACCGCCAGATGGTAATTCATCATAACCCTCTCCTTTTTACAATAAAAGTATATAAGTGAATTCTCAGAAAAACCATTTTGATTAGTCTTTACTTTTTTTGAAAAAGTCTACTTTATTGAAACAGGATAGACAATCAGAATTTAACTGTTACAATGAATACATGCCAAAAATCAATCAGAATTCCGTCATTCAACTGGATACATTAACAAGAACATACCTGGATACCTTGGAATCTTTTATCCATTTTGAAACAACGGATGAACAGTATTTAAAAGATGAAATTACTTCATACGGATGCCAGCAGGTTCTTCCGATGATGGAAAACATGCCAATAGAAGAATTAACAAGATTCAAAAGCAATCTCAAGATATCTCTTTTAAAAACCAATGGCTATTCTTCCCTGGCGGATATATTGTCCTCTGCGCCGGAAAAGATCAGTGCCATCAACGGCATTTCCGAAGATACGGCACTGTTTCTTTTTGATGCCTGTCATAAAATTCAGCTGGACCTGGCTTCGGTAAGCCATTTCCGTTTAAGACCGCAAGAGCAGCAACAAGGTATTTTACATGCTTTATATAAAATGCAGATGCATCCATCATTATCCCATGAAGCATCGGAATTATCCGCATTATACAAAGAGAGATTTCTTTCTTTGTTGAAGGATATACAGCCGTTAAAGAAAAATGCTTTCTTATCTTTCTTTACGCCTTTCTGGACGAAAAACAAAGCCAATGCTGCATTT
This sequence comes from uncultured Erysipelotrichaceae bacterium, assembly GCA_902766005.1. Classification (GTDB taxonomy): domain Bacteria; phylum Bacillota_I; class Bacilli_A; order Erysipelotrichales; family Erysipelotrichaceae; genus Bulleidia. Next base: position 57,287 of record CACXCB010000039.1, read on the forward strand.
ACACAGCTTCAGGCTATGCATGAAGGTCTTCCCGGAAGGCGCATGGAAGACCTTATCGAAAAAGACAGACAGATCGAACAGATTTCCTTCGAAGATCTTTTGATTCATTACAGAGCCCATACTGCTCAATATGAGAATCTGACTGAAAAGACCGATGACCGTTTTGTCGATTATGATATACTCGAAGGCGGAATTCCTGCCGAAATGGCTGAAGAAATCAATCGATATCATTTGGATCTTGATCTTGTAAAAGCTTCTTTGCGAAGATATCAGGTCTTTGGGGTAAAGTACATACTCTCCCAAAAGAATGTTCTTTTGGGAGATGAAATGGGACTGGGCAAAACCATTGAAGCCATCGGAGCCATGGCACATCTCGCTTTTAACGGTGCAATGCATTTTATGGTTGTCTGTCCTGCCGGAGTATTAATCAACTGGCAGAGGGAAATACAATTACACAGCCATCTTCATCCTGTCATCCTTCATGGAAAAGATAAAAATGCTCTGGAAGAATGGATCAATTTCGGCGGGGTTGCGGTAACCACTTACCAGTCTGCACAAAATTATGATCTTCCTGATGATTTCTATATGGAAATGCTTATCGCTGATGAAGCACAATATGTGAAAAACCCACAAGCCAAAAGAACCCAAAAAGTGCGTGAATTGTCTTTGCAGGCAGAACGGACACTCTATATGACAGGAACACCTTTGGAAAACAGAGTCGACGAGATGTGTGAATTGGTCAATGCCCTGCAGCCAATTATTGCCAGCCAGCTGGAAAGCAGAAAATACATGGCTGCTGCTCCTTTATTTAAAGAGCTTCTTGCCCCGGTTTATTTACGAAGGAAAAGAGATGATGTCCTGGATGAACTTCCCGGTATTATTTATACAGATGAGTGGTGTGAATTAACACCTTTGGAAAGAACAAATTATATTTCCCATTTGCAGACAGGTTCCTTCAACCAGATGCGCAGGGTATCCTGGGATTCACCGCATTCCTCTAAAGCAGCAAGAATGATAGAACTTGTGGAAAGTGCAGAAGAGGAAGGCAGGAAAGTTTTGATATTCTCCTTCTTCCTGGATACCATGGAAGAAATAGCCCGTCTTTTAAAAGATCGCTGTATCGGCATGATCAGCGGTTCTATCCCGCTGATAAAAAGACAGGAAATCATCGATGCCTTCAGCAATGCTAAACCGGGTGCAGTGCTTGTCATGCAGGCGGTCACCGGCGGAACCGGCATTAACTTACAGGCTGCTTCCATGATCATCTTTGCCGAACCGCAGATCAAGCCTTCGATTGAGCTTCAGGCAGTTTCCCGTGCATACCGCATGGGACAGACACAATCCGTCAGTGTACACAGGTTGTTAGCAACAGATACAATCGATGAAGCAATGTGCGAAATGCTGCAGAAAAAGCAGGAGATTTTTGATGCCTTTGCGGATGAATCCGTTATCGCTGAAGCAGAAAATGAAACCGCAACACAGAGTGAATGGATTCATGACCTGATCCAAAAAGAAAAGGAAAAACATCATATCCCCATAACCCCATTGAACTGAAAAATACACCTTACTCATGTGTAACTTTTTGTGACACAGATACCTTCCGGTGACTGTTTTGTTTCCTTGATCGTTCGTTGTGAATAATTGAAAGAATACGTAATACTCAGTTATAATTGATGCAATGATATTATGATTCTGAATATCATCAGGAGAATACTATGGAAATCAGAACACTTCGCTATTTTCTTGCAGTTGCAAGGGAAGAAAACATGTCGCACGCTGCCGAAAAGCTGCATGTCACACAGCCTACCCTGTCCAAAGCTATGCGATCCCTGGAAGAAGAGCTCGGCAAAAAACTGTTTGTACGACACAGTTTCAGCATCCGGCTGACAGAAGAAGGACAGCTTTTACAAAAACGTGCAGAGGATCTTGTCAGCATGGCTGATAAAATTGAAAAGGAATTTATATCACTGGATGATATACAGGGAGGAGAATTATATTTCGGATTAGCTGAATCCTATCAGATACGCTATCTTGCCAAAGAAATCCTATCCTTTAAGAAACAGTATCCCGATCTGCATTACCATATCACCAGCGGTGATACGGAACAGGTTGTTGAGAAGCTGAACAAAGGCTTGATTGATTTCGCCGTGCTTGCCGAAACACCGGATTATAATAAGCATGAAGCGATTGCATTTCCGGAAGATGACAGATGGGGACTTGTTTTGAGAAAAGATGATCCTCTTGCAAAAAAGCAATCAATCTCGGTTGATGACATGAAGGGTTTACCGATATTCTGTTCCGAGCAGGGATGGCAAAATGAAATAAAAAACTGGGCCGGAAGGAAATGGGAACATCTTCATCTGGAAGGTACTTTCCGCCTTTCCTATAACGGTTCATTGTTTGTCAAAGAAGGATTGGGATATCTTCTGACATTTGCACATCTGATTGACACATCTGAAAACAGTGATCTGATCTTTATTCCCCTGACTCCGTCTTTGAGTACAAAACTGTATCTTGTCTATAACAAATATCAGAAATTAACCCCGATTGCCGAACGCTTCCTCCGCCAGATTGAAACAGCATTTTCCCATTAAAAAACCAAATCCATGAGGATTTGGCTTTTCTTTATCTTTATCTTAGTATTCCAGATTCTTGCCGGAAACAGGATCGAAGATATGAACAGCATTCGGAGCAAATGTAAAGCTGATTTCAGAACCGATACCGAGGGCATTGTCATTGAGATCAAGTGTCGGAACGATGATGATACAGTCTTTGCCCATTGCATTCATATGCAGATGTACAGAGGAACCCATCATTTCACTGACTTCTACAACACCCTTCATCATAGCACCGTCGACATTGTCGAGTGTGATATGTTCAGGTCTTGCACCTACCTGGACATCCTGTTCCTTAACACCGTTTGCCTTCAGACGTGCCTGCTTGTCTTCAGATACAACAATCTCTGCATCTGCAATTCTGACCGCATACTTGCCATCACTATTGATAACGAGTTTGCCATCGAACATGTTCATCTGCGGCATGCCGATGAATCCTGCAACGAATGTGTTGATTGGTGCATTGAATACTTCCTGTGGTGTACCGATCTGCTGAACTTCGCCGTCTTTCATGATGACGATTCTGTCACCGAGTGTCATTGCTTCTGTCTGGTCATGTGTTACGTAGATGAATGTTGTGTCGATTCTCTGTCTCAGCTTGATGATCTCAGCTCTCATTTGGTTTCTCAGTTTAGCGTCCAAGTTGGAGAGAGGCTCGTCCATCAGCAATACTTTAGGCTCACGGACGATCGCACGACCGATAGCAACACGCTGTCTCTGACCGCCGGAAAGAGCTTTCGGTTTTCTGTCAAGATACTGCATGATGCCGAGGATTTCAGCTGCCTGGTTAACTCTCTCGTTCATCTCAGCCTGAGGAACTTTTCTCAGTTTCAATGGGAACTCAAGGTTCTGTCTGACCGTCATGTGAGGATACAAAGCATAGTTCTGGAAGACCATTGCGATGTCTCTGTCTTTCGGTGCAACATCGTTAACAAGCTTGTCATCGATGTAGAGCTCACCTCTTGTGATCTCTTCAAGACCTGCAACCATTCTGAGGGTTGTGGATTTACCGCAGCCGGATGGACCTTATTCCGACTTTTTTATTATTCCGATATTTTTGAAGAAGCACTGTATTTACCAGTAGATCTCCGCGATATTATCGGAATAATTCTAATTCTATGCTAGGCTATCCTTGAAAGGAGGCCAAAAATAATGGCATTGAGTATTGAAAGCGCCATCGAAAGGCTGCTTAATAATTTAAAAGCCGCCGGGCGCGCCGACGCAACCCTCGATCTGTATCGATATACCCTGAAACCATTAATCAATGAATGTGGTCATTCGATGAACGAACCGTGCAATCAAAGTACAATCGATAATCTTCTTAAGAAAGTTGAGGAAAGATACGCTGAAGGAAAAATTGTGTTTGAGTTTTATCGTTTTTCAAAGCGTGCCTGCAGGCTGCTTTATGAAAGCGGCACAGAAATGACGATCAATTTGAGTGCTGATACATCTCAGATGAGACGATTCGTTCCAGACAATATGTATGATGGTTTAATCGAAGACATTATCAAATCTTGCAATTTCTGTGAATCATCTGAGGCTGACATTGGAGCACTTATCAGACGCTTCTTTTGTTTCATTGAAGAAATGAACATCGTATTGAATGACGTACAGAATTCTACATTTTTTCAGTTTGCTGACTATTGCTCTGAGACTGTCAAAGGTACGATGTATCGTGTTGTTCGGGCTGTCAAGTGTCTGAGTAAGTATTTCAAAGAACATAAGATTGGAAATGTCACCGCAGACTTTAGTGGCTTAAAAGCCGGGCCAAGAAACATTCGACTTATCCCTGCTTTTTCTTCCGAAGAGATCGAAAAATTCTTAAAAGCGATCGATACAGATACACCTATCGGAAAGCGTGATAAAGCAATTATTACGCTTGCTGCGGCTACCGGGATTCGCGGATGTGATATTGCAGATCTGACCTTTTCTTGCATTGACTGGAAAAAGAAAACGATTCATTTCATACAGAGAAAAATACACCGTCCGTTATTGTTGCCGGTTCCCAATAGTGTGCTCAACGATATTGCAGATTATATTCTGCACGGACGTCCTGATATTGAATCACAGTATGTCTTTTTAACTTCCAGGGCGCCTTACAAACAATTTGATTCATCCATGCACAGTATTATGAAAAAATACTGTGCTAAAGCAGGCGTGGAAAATATAAAGGGAAGAGGGTTTCACAGCGTCAGACGTTTCTTTGCGACTCAGTCGATTCAAAATGGTGTTTCAATCTTTGCTGTTTCAGAAATGCTCGGACATAAAGATATTTCTGAAGACCGTGTCTATCTTTCGGTTGATGCCGAAATGAATTCTTTTATCGCTGCTGACTTTTCAGAATGTCAATTGTCTGGAACTGTCTATACATCCTCTGTTTTTGGAGGTATCAGATGAATACGGGTAGAGATAAACTGTATACCCAATTGAACGGTATGATTGAGCACCGCCGCAGTCTTGGATATAAAGAAACCACCACATATTCTACTCTTTATCCTTTTATCGATTATTGCAGTGAAAATTATCCTGATGCGACAGGGATTACAGAAGACATGCTTTCTTCATGGCTGGCTTACCGACAATATAACAGTCCAGGAACAGTAAATTCTTTTCTGGCCTGTTTCAATAACCTTTCCTCATACATCAGGTTATGTGGAGAAAGCGCTTATTTGGCAAATGACGGAGAATATTGGGAAAAAGGAATCGAGTTTGTTCCAACTTTGCTTAATGATGAACAGATAAAATCACTGTTTCACACCATTGATACGACTTTGACACGGAGAAAATGTGATCCGCCAACTGAAATCGTTTCACCTGTGCTTTTCAGGTTTATGTATTGCGCTGGCATGCGTCCCGCAGAACCTCTTCACCTGCTTAAAGACGATGTTAATTTAGCTACAGGTGATGTTTATATTCGAAAATCAAAAAAGAATAAGGATCGTCACATTATTATTTCCGAAGATTTGCGGAACCTTTGCGTTCAGTTTGATAGCCTTCAGGACTCTCAGAGAACATATTTCTTTGAACATAACAAATTTCCATTATCCAGAAAATGGATGACACCGCATTTTGTCAGGCTGGCCAGAAAAAGTAATATCGGAGATGCGTCGGGAAAGCTTCGTCCCTATGATCTTCGGCACATGTTTGCTTCACGTACGATTATGAAGTGGATCGATAATAAGCAGGAGGTTATGGAATTACTCCCATATCTTTCGGTATATATGGGACATGAAAACATCAATAGTACGCTGTACTATGTCCATCTCCTTCCTGAACGTTTAAAGGCATCTTCCGGAATTGACTGGAACATATTCAATTCGGTCTACGGGGGAACTTATGAAGGCTAAGGATCCAAAATTGTTTGAAACGATAAACAGGTTTCTGACTGAATATATTCCGGTAATCAAGAGAAGGGACGAAGATACAGTCACTGCATATAAAACAGGTTTGAACACTTTCCTGAACTATATATGTGAAACGAATAACTGTCGTTTGACGGACATCACCACAAATGAATTCAAAAGTAAAAATATCCTTGATTATATTCTCAAAATGGCGGATGAGGGATATGCAGTAAAAACGATCAATCTGAGATTATCCAGCATCAAAAGTTTCTGTAAGTATGCGATGAAGAATAATATCCTGCAGATTGACCAGCTTAATGATATCCTTGAAATCTCTTGTTTGGAAGAAACGGAAGCCTCTGAATTAATCTATCTTTCTCTTTCGGAAATAACATCTTTGCTTAAGCTGCCTGATCCAAACACAAAATACGGAGCAAGAGACAGATTTTATATCATTCTTCTTTATGACAGCGGTGCACGGAATTCCGAAATACTCAATCTTCCGGCAGAGAAATTTAAAATCAATAAAAACGGAACCGGAGAGATCAATTTCCTCGGTAAAGGGAATAAACCGCGTACGACTCCAATTTCAAAAGAAGTCGTTGATGCATACCATCAGTACTGTAAGTTTTGGGATAAGAAAAAGTATCTTTTTTATACAATACGCAATGGTATATGTGCACCGATGTCTGCCGATAATGCTGGACGCATTCTCATTAAATATGAGGCTATCATGAAGAAAACACATCCGGACATAACTCATCTTCATCCGCATCTTTTCAGACATTCCCGGGCAATGCATTTACTCGAAGTTGGAGTGCCGCTGCCGATCATTCAGGAGTGGCTTGGCCATGCAAGTATTGAAACTACCAGAATCTACGCTTCAGCTACTACAGAAATGAAGCGAAAAGAATCTGAAAAGGTCATTAAGGCTAATCCGAACTTGTTTCCCGAAGTCAAATTTGATTATGAAGATGATGAGGATATTCTTCGGCAGCTTGCTGGCCTAAAATAATTATTCCGATAATATCGCGGAGATCTACTGGTAAATACAGTGCTTCTTCAAAAATATCGGAATAATAAAAAAGTCGGAATAAGGAGGGTTATTCCGATATCGGAATAACCCTCCGACGAGAACAATAAATTCCTTGTCCTGAATCTCCAGATTGAAATCATCGACTGCTACAACACCTTCTTCTGTAACTTTCAGCTTATAACTTTTTTCCTCGACAGGTTCTTCAGCCTTCTTCTTTTTCTTTTTCGGTTTGTCGCCTTCTGCGTTTGGATAGATTTTCTGGATGTGTCTAAGTGACACTGTTGCCATATTCTTTACTGCCCCTTTCTAATTTGTGCGAAAGAATTATGATGCCATCGCCGGTAAAACATCGAATAGGCTCTGGCATACTGGCCATAATCATGACTAGCCTTTGACCGCGCCGATCATGACACCGGATACGAAGTACTTCTGTACAAACGGATAGATGATCATCATCGGAATAATGGAGACCATGATGGTCGCATATTTGATCAAAGGACGGTAGATCATGACATCCTGTCCGTCTGCATCCGCAACAATTGCGTTCTCTGTTGAAGTCAATACAATTTCACGCAATACGAGCTGTAGTGGATAGAGGTCACGATTACGAAGGTAAATAGATGCATTAAACCATGCGTTCCAGTGCTGTACGCCATAGAACAAAACGATAACAGCAATAATAGCCTTTGAGACAGGAAGTACAACCTGCATCAGAATCTTGAAATCACTGGCGCCGTCAATTCTTGCTGCTTCCAGCATTTCTGTAGGAAGTTCCGCAAATGAGGTACGCATGATGATAATGTTGAATGCCGATAAGGCACCGGGCAGGATAATCGCCCATCTTGTATCAAACAAGCCGAGCTTGTTGACCACAACCAAAGTCGGAATAAGACCGCCGTTGAAGATCATGGTAAACAGTACAAACATGGAGAATGCCTTGCCGAAAACCAGATTCTTGGTGCTCATTACATACGCTGCCAGGATATTTAAAACTAAGCCGAACAATGTTGCAGATACAACATACAACAATGTGTTTCCATAGGATTTGACAATGGCAGAGTTCTGGAAAATCAGCTTGTATCCGCCAAGTGTCGGTGTTCCTAACGGCTTCAAAATCAAGCCCGAGCTTGCTGCTACTTTGAGCGGATCACTGATGGATCCCATTGCAACATGCCATACCGGAAGGATAAAAATCAAACATAGTGCAATCAGAAACAATGTATTAAATACTGCGAATATTTTTTCGCCTGTTGTTCTTTTATTCATGCTTCCACCACCTTACCAGATACTTGTCTCATTGACTTTACGGCTGATGAAGTTTGCCGTCCATAATACAACCAGGTTGACAACAGAGTTAAACAGGTTAACTGCTGTCGAGAATGAATAGTCACCGTCAATGACACCGATACGATATGTATAACTGGCAATGACATCACCTGTCTCATATGTCGACGGGCCGTACATCAGAATGATCTTTTCATACCCGACGCCCATGATCTGTCCAAGTCTCAGGATCAGCAGCACCACAATGGTTGATGCGATACCCGGAAGTGTTACATGCAATGTCTGCTGCCATCTGTTTGCACCGTCGATTCTTGCTGCCTCATACAATGTCGGATCTATAGCAGCCAATGCGGAAATAAAGATAATCGAGTTATATCCAAGATGCTGCCATAAGTTGGAACCAATATACAGGCTTCTGAACCATTTGGCAGATGATATTACCGCTCCGCCGGACCATCCGAAAGTCTGTGCGATATTTGTGATGATACCGTTTGACTTGCCAAAGTCATAGAGAATCGATACAACTACAACTACAGAAATGAAGTATGGCAGATAGGAAATTGTCTGAACAATTTTCTTGAATTTTGTACTCCTTACCTCATTCAGACATAACGCAAAGATAATCGGCAGCGGGAATGAAAAAATCAATCCGTAGAAACTGATCAGCAATGTATTCCTTAATGTTCTCCAGAAATACGGTCCGTTAAAGAAACGTGTAAACTGATCAAAGCCTACCCACTGGCTTCCCAGTATGCCTCTTTTGATATTGTACTTCTGGAAGGACATGATAATGCCTACCATCGGTGCATAATTGAAGACCAGGAAGTAAATGATAACCGGCAAGGCCATCAGGTACATCTGCCAGTGATTCTGCAGATCCAGTTTCAGCCTTTGTCCAAAAGTCTTTTTCAGGTTTGAAGGTGCTGCATATTCTTTTGTGCTCATTTAAATACCAAACCTTTCTTTTTGAAAAGAAGAGAGGAAAGCAGGATGATACCTGCTTTCCATCTCGAAGTAATGCAATAATAACGGATTATCTTGCGTTATATCTGTCAAGAGCAGCCTGTCTCAGGCTGATGCAGGTTTCGATGCCCATGCTCTTGAGCTGTTCTCTGTATGCATCATATTCATCGAGTGATTTTTCACCTGTGATGAACTTGACGTTGTTCTCCTGTACGAATGTTTCGATATCGGCATAGTATGTAGCGTATTCTGTGCTTTCATCAGCTGTCATTGTTACAGTTACAGGGATGTAGTTCTTTGATGGATATTGTGACCATACTTTATAGGATGCAGCTCTGTCTTCAGGCATCTGTTCAATCTGTGCAGCTTCTACACGGATCGGCGGGTTCTTTGCCCAGTACTTAGCAGCGACTGTAGCAGAATCCAGTCCATCCGGATTGCTGTAACGGAAGTCATAGTCACCGATACGGTGGCCATCATCTGCAGCATACCATACTGTGCCTTCTTCAGAATCAATACCGTAGTTGGCATTCAGATAGACATCTTTTGCATAGAAGGAGTCAACCCATTTGATTGCTTCTTCAATATGTTCACTCTGTGCGCTGATCAGAACACATACAGCCTGGATGTCATGATAGTTGTTACCGACTTCTCTCCATGCCGGATCCGGATCGGAAGCGCTCTTCTTCGGCTGCGGGCAAGCCTGTGCATAGAATTCAGGATTGGAAGCACCACGGGAAACGTATGCATCTGTCATACGTGTACCCCAGTCAACCAGTGCACCGATCTTGTCATTCAGAATCATATCGTTATCAGCAGCAACACCTGTGGACTGTCTTGTAGCGAAGTCAGGATCTAACAATCCCTTTGTATACCAGTCATGCAGTAATGTCAGATAATCTTTATATTCATCCTGTAATGGGCCATACTTAATTGTTCCGTCAACCTGATAGAAATACGGAGCGATGCCGTAACCTGCCATGAATTCACCGTAGTCGATACCATACTTGGAGGTATACAGAGGTGCTTCAATACCAAGCTGATCTTTGAATGCAGTCAGAACTGCTTCCCATTCATCATATGTGGTAGGAATATCCATGCCTACTTTATCCAGGAAGTCTTTACGGATGGAGATACCCTGGTCAGCATAACCGTCTTCCATGTTGTCCCAGAAGCTCCAGAAACCATACATCTTGCCGGAGTCTGTGAAGATATCCTGCTTCGCTGTAGGAATGCTGTTGAGCCAGCTGACATAGTTAGGCATGATATCAAGATACTGTGTCAGATCAACAATATATCCGTCTTCAATAGCTGCATCCATGCCGTCACGATAGTTCTGTGTTGCAGGCTGTGTATACATAATGTCCGGCAGATCATCTGTTGTAAACAGACTCTTGAAGTTTTGTGCTTCTTCACCTACTGCAGGAACGATAAAGTTTACATGCACATTTGTCTTTTCTTCCATCCACTGGAAGAATTCACTTTCGTTAAAGTCTGCCAGTGTTCCGATAGAGCTTCCCTGCGGATACCAGTAATCCAGAGTGATCTTTTCATCACTGATCGGATAAGTCTGCTGGTTTGTCTCACCCTTGAAAACATCGGATGCAGGAATTTCTCCTGTTGCAGCTGTTGCTTCTGAGCCACCCTCAGAACCACCTGTTGTAGCAGTGCTTCCGGAACCGCCGCCGCACGCTGTCAGCAGCATTGTTGCCGGAAGGGCGATTGCAAGAATTTTCTTTAACTTGCTTGTCATAAAACCCTCCATTCAATTATGTTCGGCATTTTGATCCACTTGCCGATGAGTGGTTGTCACTGAATCCGTCTCCTGCATGCCGGGAAAATCTGTAATGAATAAGGTCATTTACTTTCCTTGACTGTGCTTATGTGTTATCAATTATCATTTTTCACAAAACTTTCACATAAATAATTTTAGCACTACTGTAAACTTGTGCAATATTATTTTTCGGTTTTACTATAGTTATTTTTTATATTCATTTATTCGTTTTCCGTATATTCACTGAACATTTCGTTGAAGATGCCCGAAAGAATCCAGGAGGTAAAAGCCGCTCCGAAGAAGATTATCAGTGGAAATAGGTATGGTATATAACTCCAGAATATATAGGGAAGAATAATCAGTGTAAACATTTCTATTCCCCATACCCTGCATGCCTGAAGAATATTCTTCATGATAAAATAGACGCCATTGGTAAGTGTTCTGAAGATCGTATTATCAAACCTGGCCAGAACCATAAATACATATGTAAACAGAAGCATCAGCAACAAAATTATCAATACCAGTACTACCGCAGCAGGAATTGCCAGAGTATGTCCAGCGTTGATATTGCCAAGCATCTGAATCAATCCTGCTGAAACAATAATCAATATAATCAGCATGCCGGTCCAAAGAATGCATCCCTGCCTTATATTCTGTGCAAAGCTTCTGAAAAACATCCGGATGACACCATCCCCTTCATCTCTGCGCAATTTAATACATGTATAGTTTAATGCCGCCGTGCTTGCTCCCAAAGTCACAATCGGAATGGAACAGACGGTCCACAAAACATTTAAAACCATAATATTAAAAATCCACTCGCCGATGGAAAGAATGATACTGTCTTCCGGATCTCTTTGCCTACTTGTCATTTTAATGTACTTCCAAATCTAACGAAATCATATTACAATGACAGATTTCAAAATGCAACCGTTTACATTTTTACAATTTTGTGCTTCAGATCAAAAAAGGATATTATTCGGCAATATCCTTTTCATTTCTGTACTCCGTTGTACTTCATGCAAAGCATTGTCAGATCATCAAACTGTTCTGCATCTTTCACAAATTCGTCAATCTCATTCTGCATGTTTTTCAGGATACTTTCCGGATCTGCATCCGGATCTGCATTCAATGCTTTCAGCATACGCTCCATGCCGAACATATGATTATCATTGTCGGTAGCTTCCGGAGCACCGTCCGTATAGACAAACAGCTTGGATCCCGGTTTCAGCTGCATTTCATATTCTCTATACTGTATGTCTTCCATGCCACCGATGACAAAACCATGTTTGTCCTTCAGCACTTCAAAAGTTCCCTCGGGATTTTTAATCATCGGATATTCATGTCCCGCATTTGCGGCAGTCAGTTTTCCTGTGGAGATTTCCAAAATGCCAAGCCAGACTGTGATAAACATCTGCTCCACATTGTTTGAGCAGATTGCTTCATTGGTTTTGGTTAATATCTCTGCTGCAGAGCTGCCAAGCATGGCACAGCTTTGCAGAATGATTTTGGAAGCCATCATAAACAAGGCGGCAGGTATTCCCTTCCCGGAGACATCCGCAATCACCATGCATAGATGATCTTCATCAATCAGGAAAAAGTCATAGAAGTCTCCGCCTACCTCTTTTGCCGGATCCATTGTCGCAAAGATATCAAATTCTTTCCGTTCCGGAAAAGGCGGAAAAACATGAGGCATCATGGAAGCCTGTATTCTCTTGGCAAGAGACAATTCTGTTCCGATACGCTCTTTTTCAGCTGTGATGTTGCGGATACTGTTCATGTAGTTATCCATTTCCATAGCCAGCTCACTGATATCTTCCGATAGCTGCCCAATCTCATTAGCAGGCCTGACTTCTGCAAGAGACCAAATGACATTCTCACTGTTTTTTTCTTCCTTGTATTGGCGGATATTTCCCTGAACCTTTTTCAAAGGTTTCAGGAAGAAATAATACAGTCCTCCAAGGCAAATTGCAGAAAGTACCATCTCATACAACATGACTAATGCAGTCTGGCTCACTGTTCTAGTATTAACACTCTCTTTTATAGCTGTCTGATTATATGTCATGCCGATCAATACATAGTTGTCATCGATCGTATCCATATAGGCATAATAATCAAAATAATCCCCTGCATCTGCAAGATGTTTGTAATTTTGAATGGCATGGCGCATGGCAGCTGCCTGTCCATCTGCGACAGTAACTGTTTTTCCAAGGGTATATGCTTCTTCATATTTTGTACCACGCAGAAGTCCTTTTTCAGAACCGCTGAACAGGAAAAACTGTGATGAAAATGTATCATCCGTAAGAACACCGAAAAGATAATCCACATGATATGTCTGTTTGATCTGGTTGACTCTTGTGATCAGCCAGGAATACGTGATTTCCGCATATAATTTCTGATCTTCTTCAGAGAGTTCCTCGATTTCAGAAACAGTTGCATATTTCAATTGCAGCTCAGGATGACGACTGTTTAAAAGGCGGGCTTTTTCTTCTGTCTTTGTTCCATCGCTATAATCAACATCATACTCGATATCCAGTTCATCCGCATGATCATGCCAATAGTTGACCAGCCATTGATAGGCAGGATATTCTCCCAATGCAATCATTGTTTCTTTCGAGATTTCACTGGCAATGTTTTCCGTCTGCTCACGAACGATTTTATCGGAGACGGCTCCTTCTGAAAAAAATGTCAAAAGTCCCGTAAGGATTATCCCTGCCAGGAATATAATTGCAATCTGATACAACAAACTGTTTTTGTTTTTTACTGTATTCATAATACCAATTCAACCGTGCTCTTTTATCACACGTGTACTCCTATATATCCATAACTTTTCATTTGACTGATATTACGATCTGTATATTGTAAATATATCCCGCAATTCAGAAGCAGAGAATTTATTTTTTAAATGCAGTCTTTTTATAGAACTGATCCTGTAGAATTTCATTTTGTATGCGACTTGTATGTACAAGTAATTATATCAATATGCCTTAAGGAAAACCATCTTTATTCATGCAAAACAGTATACAAAACGAAAAAGTCTGAGGCTATTTCTCAGACTTTTTCATTGTCATGCAAATGATTTATTCATTTGTTTCTTCTGTGATTTCAGATTCAGCAGGTTCTTCAACGGTCTCTTCATCTTGTTCCTGTGGTTCGACTACTTCAGGAACTTCTTCAACTGTCTCTTCTGATTCTGTCACTTCTTCCGTAACCGGTTCAACAGTTTCCTCAGGTTTTACTGGTTCTGCAGTTTCCTTTGGTTCTTCTGGCTTTTCTTCCGGTTTTTCAGTTTCTTCAGGAGCAGCCTCTTTTTCCGGTTCAGTAACAGTTTCTTCAGTTACCTTAGGTGTTGCTTTAGCAGTAGTTTTTGGCTTAGCGACGGACATTTTCTTTGTGACAGCTTTATCTGTTTCACTGATCGATACAGTAAGTCTGCCACCGTCATATTCATCATTACTGTCAGCGTCTATGACGAACATCAGCACATCGCCTGCCTCGACTTTATAGACTTCATCAAAGGACACGCTTCTCTCTCCGGAGAATTTTTGCTGTATGTCTCCTCCGAGCCATTTCTTCTCTGCCCCGTTGAGGATGATACGCATGCAAGTTCCGTTCGTTCCATCCGAACCCTTGCTGTTGTCGAACTTCACATATTCGCCCTTGACTTCAATATTTCCGTCTCGTGCAACAACCCACTTGTATGCCGCAGCGCCTCCTGCGGACGGCTCTACAAAGTCTGCCTTAAGCTCTGGCTTTCCGTTGTCGTAATATGCACCTTTTTCAGTGTCATATCCAAGCTCTGTAAAGTTTTCTCCTATATAATTGGACTTCCCGTAATGCCAGCCGTTCTTGCCCTGTTCTGTGGAGAAATCATCCTTGAGGGTAGTATTGTTTGTCCTGTCAGCCGTAAATGTCCAC
>CACXCB010000040.1 GCA_902766005.1 uncultured Erysipelotrichaceae bacterium
GTCTTTCCTCAACTTCTCGATGTTGATTTCCATCATACTAGCCACCCAACCGCCTAGTCTTATAAACTACTATGATAGCGTGTCACATCTAGCTTTCTTCTAAGCTACTGTGCCCATTTATAGAAAATAGACAAGTCTTTCTTATTATAATATCGCCTGAATGTCTCTTCTGCAACAGCGAAGAAAGACCTGTCAGATATTCCTGACAGGCCGCTATTATATCCCAGGCTCTTTTGCTACCACACATTTCCATTAGAACTATCATATTCGTTATAGCGTACAGTCTCGGGATTATTTCTCTCCGCAAATCTTTCCCTTCACATTCTGGTTAGTCTGCATATTGAACATTGATAACAACTCCCGGCAGGATGTTATCCTGAACCAACATTACCCCGTGAGTATCAAACTCATAAGTATAGTAGAGATTGTCACCATCTGATACCTGCTCCCCTTTTTTCCCAATCAGATCATCCATTCTGGGCTTCAGTTTTGAGTATAGCGCAGCACGTTCCTTTCGTAGTCTGGGACTGGATGCGGCATTTTTAAGGAGCCTTCTCATATTAAACAGTTTGCCATGATCCAAGTGCAGAGCCGTAAATTTATCATTTTCAAACTGCAATGAGGCGACCCATTCTTCTCCTGCCAATTCCGTAGTATGTGGAAGGAAAACACGTATGCATCTTGGATCTCCTGGAACAGGAACTTCCTTTGCATTCTCATAAAACACCTGCCTCCGAATATCTCCTAATCGCATATCCCCATGAAGTTCATAGCTTCCGATAGATAGGCTTCCTGTATTAAGATCAAGATGCAAAGCATATGGATCTGTGTATTGCTCTGCATCGGAAGGCAACTGAGTCTTCTCCGAATTATTCTCCAACTCCTCCCCACCTCGTTCAGAATCCGTTTGTGTTTCATCTAATTCTGGTTCAATTATCTTGGCATGCATTTCCACAAACAGAACAGCCTGTTTTGCGTGCCGGTTCCTTTTTGAAATTGGTTCGACAAAACTGACTGATGCACCTTCAATCACCAGAATCCCATCATCATATAGCGGAGCGATAGCATTACAGAGCTCAGCTGGCATGTTGCCGACATCCTTGCCCTTTTCTGTAAACAGTATAAAGTTATTATGATTGAATGCGTTCTCCGGTTCGCGCACAACTCGGATTACATCACCGGCTTTTACTTTCTCGATCTGCTCCGTACGGCCATCATATCGGGTCCCTTTTGATTCAAATCGTAGAATAAGTTTTCCGGTAGATTCGTTCCATGAACCATCGGACTGTTCCGGGTACTCCATCATACCTGGCTCAAAATAATCCGGCTTCATGTTTTCCGACAGTTCATGTCTGGCATGCAGTTTTGCCATTTCAATCAGTACTGCTTCTTTCTGCTCTTTATATGAACTCATTCTTACAATCCTCCCGCCGCTTCCAACTCTCTTTCATATACTCCGGTATTCGCATATAACCGGTCAATGTATTTGTCATGAATAACATCGGTTCCTTCCAACTTGTAGATTAATTTGTGTCGATCATTGATGCGGCATCCATAGACCTCTGCCAGTTCAGTCATAAGATCATATACATCAATGCTTCGGTGTTTCTGAATTAACGATTCCACAAAACTCTGGATGGTGATTCGCTGTATGCCCTTATAAAGGATTATGCTGCCAAATGCTTTGGTATCTGAAAATCTTTCATCTGAGGCAAGCAAACTGGCATAAAACCAGTCAGAAAAGCCGAGTTCAAAGAGCTCCGAATTGAATCCTTCCTTCCTAAGTGAGCTAACGCTGAAGTATGTCCCATCCTCAACAAATTCATCTACTTCATCGCAAAACGTATGCAAATCATCTTTTGTGATTCCTGCTGCGGCAAGTTTACGAAATGTAATAATCTGGTTGGGTTCAAACTCCAGGATCTCCAATTCGTTTTTCATGCTAACAAGAGTACGAGAGAAACTAATGATATATGCGAATCTGCTACGATAATTTGTGATATCTGTAATATCTTCTCTTGTTAGAAGATCTCTGAAATAAGCCTCCAGAGAATTGTGATTTCGGTACACAAATCTTGATAGAATTGAAAATCCCATCTGCCTGAGATTATATGGGTTAATTTCCTCAGGATCTGCGTTAGGAACAGCCTTTGAATATATATCTCGAAGCTCATTCATGTAGTAGAAGTCTTCTGATAATTCAGCAAGAAGTGCCTCTCTGTTATTGTCGGACATCAGTTTTTGATCGATTGTGTATATCCCATTATGATAATAAGGCTCTAAAGCCGACAAATAACTTCCGACTAAGGTTCCACGATCAAACCCATATTCCTGGTATATTATCTCAACAAGATCTGCCTGTGTGATTGGTGCATGGTTGATCATGATATCAAAAAAAGCACTATCTTTGTCGAAGGTTCCGAACTGGATTGTCGGCATCCTCTTGCAATGGAAATCATGATACGCCCCATCGTCTATGATCTTGCGCAAAAGATTGTGAAGCTCATATTGATCACGAATATCGTATTTCTGCATGATTTCCGGATAATCCCGTACAAATTTCAAAGTGGAATATGCGACATTTTCATATGCATCCAGATTCAGTGTATCCAATAGTTCTGTGTAGTCCTGCGCATCAATGTCATAATATCGGATCTGCCGATTCTGCTTCCACAAGAGGAATCTTGAATTTGATAAGCTGCTCTCTCTTGTACGTTTCACTGCTTCAGTAAAATAGATATCTTCGTCAAATGGAACCTCTTCCCTTTGCAGAAAGTCATTGTATACGCGAGCAAATTCCTCAAAAGAGACATTCTCAGCGCAGTATTTCCGGACCACATAGTTCTCAAGACTAGATCTGGTCTTTTCTATCCAACGGCCCTCCAGAAACAGCATATTCCGGTGCAGATAGTTGCTGACTTTCAACCGAAGGCCCAGATCAAGATGTTTTGAATCGTCCACTGCCTCATCCAGGGGCTTGGTTCCGTGCTCAACACCAGCCATTTCCATGTAGTTATATACCTGTTGATTAAAACCAAGCCATTCACATGCCTCCGCCTTATTGAACGAATATGTTTCATAAAAATACTTGTAATAGTCCTCATCAAACCATTCGACACCTACGTCCACTCGCAATAGTTTCCTAATACTCTTCATGGATTTACTTGCGATCTGTCGTATACGCTCTCTGGATAAGCCATATGTCGAGCCAATAGCCTCTAAAGAGTCACCTTGAAGCCGGCGCAGGATAATATCGCACGTCCTTTCATCCTTTCCAAAACACTTCAACACATAATCATAAAATCTGGGATAAACTCTGTAACAGCGGAAATCCACATATTCAAGAGTGCCCTCGGCTATCAAGCTGCCTAAAACAGATTTCAGTATTTCATCTGAAACCTGCGGAGGCATATTCGTCTTCTCTCTAAGTTCACGAAGACTTAGTCCCTGAAATCCAATCTTATTAAATGTATCAAGAACGATTTCTGCTACTCTCTCCTTATTCCAAATAGCACTGTCGTCTCCATTGCAAAATGTCTTGATATTGTTCTCATGTTTTGCCAAATATGCATTAACAAATGACTGGATCTCCTCCAACGACCCAGTCCCCATTCCTTTCATCTGCTGCATCTCAGCTTTTGACAGCAATATGAAGTCGCTTAACTGTGAATAGCCATTCTTAAGCAAAACGTTACTGGGGCGAACCGAAAGGCCCATCTTTTCAACTTCGATATCGTTCGCCCGAATGTATTGCAGGGCCCTTTCCATCTGACCATTATCGAAAAGCAGATTTTTAATAGATTGCTCCTGATTATGGTATGCTTCCTGCTCATTTTTCAAATCATCAAGGATACTCTTTTCGTTGTCTTTCAGATAGGCACGGCACATCCTTCTTATCTCATTAGTAGAGGACAGATCCATCCTTCTGAATTGCATCAATTCATCACTGGAAAGAAACAGAATCTGACTTAATTCTTTCACACCATTTATAAGAAGGCAGTTGTACGCTCTGGCTGACAGGAGGTCAAGAGCGCTTATGCGCACATGCTTTTCATTGAGCCAGTTAGTGATATAAGACTTCCCTTCATCCGATTCACACCACTCTTCATAATTCACAGATGTTCTTGCAGAACTAGCAATATCTGAATCAGTTGGCCTAGGAATTATGCCCGTCTGGACATAGTATTGATACTCTCCAATTTTATGGAGAACTTCTTCGACAGACTTTTGCCCCATATTCCGGATGTTAGATA
>CACXCB010000041.1 GCA_902766005.1 uncultured Erysipelotrichaceae bacterium
TGTCGGTGAATTGCAGTGTTTTACAATCGATAGATTACAAAATGTTGCAATCGATAAAGAACACAGAAATTGTTTTAATATCGCAGTGAATCTGATACAAAGCAGAACCAATGCTAGCAATTATTATAAAGAATAATAAATCAGGCTTTAGAAGGAAATACAGTAATGAGCGAGCAATCCAAAACAAATATAAGCAAGACAGGGAATGACATGAGAAGGATGAACTACATATCGTTGTTAAGCGTCATCTCGTGTATTGCTGTAGTGTTCCTGCACGCTAATAACTGCTATTGGACGTTTAGTACGGAAAGGTATTGGAAGACTGCTAACCTGATAGAGTGTTTGTTTTACTTCCCGGTTCCGTGCTTTTTCATGATTTCGGGAGCTACTCTTATAAATTACAGAGAAAGATACAGCCTGAAGGAGTATTTTGCTAAGAGGATAAACAGAACGGTTATTCCTTTTTTAGCATGGAGCTTTGTAGGGTTGGGTTACAGCTATTTCTGGAAGAAGACGGTTTCAAGTGACAGACTGACAGTCAAAGGCATATTCAATGGAATAGTCGGAACAGAGTATGTAACAATTTACTGGTTCTTTATTTCACTGTTCATCGTATATCTTTCGATTCCACTCCTGGCATACGTTGAGAAAGAAAAAAGGAAGGAAATATTCACCTTCATTGCAGTTGTGGCATTTATCTGCAATCTGTTCGTCCCATTCTTTATCAAAACGATCTTCACTGATGTAAAGTGGCCTTTTACTCTTAACATTGCTTCGGGATATGTGTTATATGCAATTATCGGATATCTCCTTAATGAATATGAGGTTTCAAAGAAGGTTAGAATCGCCTTGTACGTGTCGTCGATAGCAGGATTCCTGATACATTTTTTAGGGACCTATTATGCGTCGATGGATGCAGGGTACATCGATCAGACATACAAAGGTGGAATGCCATGCATGATGTACACGGTTGGCATCTTCGTATGGATGAAATACAATGGTGGGAAGCTTCTGAAAAGCAAGATTGTTAGTAAGATCGTAGACTTTTTGAAGGAATACACCTTCGGAATATACTTAGTTCACTGGTACATAAAGGATATAATGGTCAGTGATATCGGAATAGATGAAAGATCGATAGTTTTCAGATTGCTTGGACCTTTCGTGATAATAGCAATATCTGTTTTGATACTTTTCGTGATAAAGAGAATTCCTCTATTGAGAAGAACGGTTGGGTAGAATGATTCAAGAACAGGTTTAGATGGTCTTGTTTTTACGAGATGTTTTCGTATGCAGATAGCCCTTCGTCCTGTTGATGATCATAGCCATTATAAGCGAAAAACCTATTCCAAAGATCAGGTAAAACAGCGTTGCGCGAGGGTTTTCGGCAGCAGTGTAATAAAGGTCTGAATGAAATCTGTCGTTATTATAGTTGTAGAAAATCCTACTGATATCAACGGCTTTGCTTATAACGGTAATCAGGCAGTTGAGCAGGAAGAATCCAAATAGGTGGAACATCATGATGCTTTTTGTATTCTGTCCGATATATGAAACAAGCTTTGATTCCTTTACGTTAGACGACAGAATACGAGAGATGCGGAGCCAGAAAGCTGTTCCTGTTATTCCGGTGATATAGAAAGGAACGCCTGAATTCACCATGTCTTTTATACCATACAGACCGAACTTTAAAGCGGGCTCCTTGGCTTTAAGAACAACAACTACCTGAATCAGGAGAAGTACCGAAAAGTAAACAATGTTATTGATATTATCTTTTCCTTCGAGATACTTTTTATAAATATGTCCAAGCTGGATGAATGGTATCATTATAACTGATCTTAAATAAACGATCTGAATCTCCGGAGGATTGTTCAAATTGATATAGTGGACTGACAAAATGCCGGCGCAGATAAAAACGACGAAAAGCGCTATGTCACGTATCAGTTCATTTTTGATAATAAAGGATATCAAACATCTTACTAAACAGAAAATAATATAGGCTAAAAACA
>CACXCB010000042.1 GCA_902766005.1 uncultured Erysipelotrichaceae bacterium
ATTATGATAAGAAACATTATCCTTTTATTTTCTGAGAATGAATCTATTATACATCATTCCGGCACGAATTCATCCCCTTCTTTACACCTCGTAAGAAGAAGGGGACTTCTTCGTTAATATATGTTAAAATGCTCTTGTAAATCAATAGAGAAAATAAAATGAATATTTTGGTGTTAAACGGTTCTCCTGCAGGCCAGGCAAGCATAACCCTGCAGACAGTCCTTTATATTCAACAATTTTATGAGCAATATCCTTTTGAAGTTTTGGATGTCGGCCAGAGAATCAAACAATATGAAAAAGACTTTGGGGAATGCAGAAAGAAAATTGATGCAGCGGACCTGATCATTTTTGCCTATCCGGTTTATACCTTTCTGATACCGGCACAACTGCACCGGTTTATAGAAATGATGAAAGAAGAGAATATTGATTATACAGGGAAGTATGCAACGCAGATTACCACTTCCAAGCATTTCTATGATGTGACGGCACATCGATTCATTCAGGATAATTGTGATGACATGGGACTTTCCTATATAAAAGGCTTATCCGCAGACATGGAAGATCTTCTGCATAAAAAGGGACAGGATGAAGCTATTTCGTTCTTTCAATATGTAGTATGGTCATATCAGCACGGGTATCATGAACCGGTTTTATATCGTGAAAAGAAAGAATGGAATGGCATTGAAACAACCATTCCCGATAAAGAAGTGATACCCAAACGGGGAAAGATTGCGGTTGTAACCGATACGGAAGAAGGCAGTCCTTTATCCCGCATGATTCAAAGACTGCAGTACAACACCTCCTTCGAAACGGTCGTTGTCAATCTGAGAGATTTCCCTTTCTCAGGCGGATGTCTTGGCTGTTTCCATTGTGCTTCCACGGGAGAATGCATCTATAAAGATGGCTTTGATGCATATCTGCGCAACAAGATTCAGACAACTGATGCGACAGTATATGCATTTACGATTCAGGATCATGGCATGGGATATCGCTTCAAACTGTTTGATGACCGCCAGTTCTGTAACGGGCATCGTACCGTTACAATGGGCAAGCCTGTCGGATACCTGATTGACGGTGACCTTGATGATGAACCGAATCTCAGAATGGTCATTGAGGCAAGAGCGGATACGGGAGGCAATTATCTTGCCGGAATTGCCACAAACAAAAAAAATCCGGATCATGAAATTGATAGGCTTGCAGATACATTGCACTATGCAGTGGAGAAGAACTATCGGCAACCGCAGATGTTCTATGGCGTGGGTGGCTTGAAAATCTTCCGGGATCTGATCTATGAGATGCAGGGCATGATGAAGGAAGACCACAGATTCTACAAAGAACATGGATTCTATGATTTCCCGCAGAAAAAGAAGGGAAAGATTCTGGGCATGTACCTTGTCGGGGAAATGATGACAAATCCGAAGCTGAGTAAAAAGCTCGGTGGCAAAATGACCGAAGGCATGCTGATGCCATATCAACAGGTCATCAAAAAGGCAAAAAAGAAGATGGGTAATTTATGAGACAGAACTTGCATACACACTCC
Organism: uncultured Erysipelotrichaceae bacterium; assembly: GCA_902766005.1. GTDB lineage: Bacteria > Bacillota_I > Bacilli_A > Erysipelotrichales > Erysipelotrichaceae > Bulleidia. The sequence continues at coordinate 1,541 of CACXCB010000042.1, forward strand.
ACTTTCTGTGACGGAAAGAATCCGCCGGAGGAAATGGTATTAAAGGCAATTGAAAAAGGATTTGATATTCTCGGTTTCTCCGGGCATGGCTATGTGAAGATCGACACTGCAGCAATGTCTGTAGAAGGTACGAGGGAATATATTCAGACCATTCAAATGCTGAAGGAAAAATACAAAGAAAAGATAGATATTTATCTTGGCCTGGAAGAAGACGCTTTGAACCGCCTGATTGTCAAAGAACCGTTTTCTTTCATCATCGGAAGCGTTCATTTTTTGACACATGAAGGTGTTTCCTTGCCGATTGATTATAATCGGGGCATCATGGAATTCATGGTGGACGCATGGTATGAAGGCAATTTCATCAATCTTGCCAAAGACTATTACCAAGATGTACGACAGATGGCAAATTGGGATGAAGTGGACATTATCGGCCATCTGGATCTGATTACCAAATTCAATGAAGATGAATCCTTTATCCGTTTTGATGATCCGTTATATGTCAAAGAGGCATGTGACACGATTGACGCGTTTGCAGGGAAAAAGATTCTTGAAGTCAATACCGGAGCGATCTCGAGAAACTACAGAAAAACACCTTATCCTTATAGGAACCTTCTGCAGTATATGCATGAAAAAGGGGTACAGATCTGTCTGAACAGCGATTGCCATAATGCGGAATATCTTGATTGTTATTTTCCGGAATCCCTGGAAATGATAAAAGCGTGCGGATACAAAACCATGATGAAAAAAACCCCGGAGGGTTTTACGGAAACAGATATTGACTGTTTTTGGTAATTCACATTTGCATCAATAGGTGATTGTGATGGAAGAATCATGATGCTTCAGAAGAAACAGAATATACTCTTCGTATCCCGAATCATGTAATTCATGGATCGTTTGCAGAAACAGGGGATCAGCCTCAAAAGAGGAGAGATCCTCTTTTTCGTATGCATCAAACCATCTTTGCAGGGAATCCGTCATCCTTTCTGCTGTTTCAAGGTCATATCTTTTTTTAAAGAATTTCAAAAAACCGTTTTTACGCAATTCGTGACAATTGTTTACCTTTTGAACAGAAGCCCAATACAGTAAGGGATTATACTTCTTTATATCAAGATTCCTGACTTCATAGTGTATTTCATCACCAATCTCAAGATAACCATATTGAAACGGAGCTGCTAACGGAGCAGGCAGGACAATCTCTGTCAGAGAATCCTGTGTCTGTATATAGGGGACATGCTGGTGGGCAGTAAAAGATAATTTTACACCGTATTCTTTCAACAGAGGAATCAGATCTTTATTCTCTATTTGATACTGCAAAGGATTCTTATGCCATGCATTGAGAAACAGGTTATGATGGGAAAGGAAAATGATATTCTCGGGAAGAGCAATCTGTTTTTTTAACCATTGCATGGTTTCTTCCGAAAAGCCGATTTTCTTTTGGGAGGAATCATCCATGACAAGAAAGCGGATATTGTCTTTGACGTAGGCATAACTGAGGGAGGAAGGATCTTTGTCTGTACAGTCCAAAAGAGGAAAATAGGTATCTTGATATTCTTCAACAGAACACAGATCAAAATCATGATTCCCTGTTGTCATCAGTATGGGAATGCCCGCTTCTTTTATCTTGAACAGTTCATTTTGAAATGCTTCTCTGTCCTGCTTTTTTCCGCTTACCGTATGATCACCGCAGAGGATAAAGAGATCGATATGCATATCCTGCATCTGTTTGAAAAATATATCCAATACTTCTTTCCCATAGCGCATTAAAGGAATGATCTGATCGGATATGTTAGGATTTGTACTGAAATGAAAATCAGCTGTTAATACAATTCGTAATGGTTTCATGAAATCATTATAAAATAAAAAAGCTCTTGAAGAGCTTTTAAATCTGCAGATTTGTCCATTCACCTTTACGGAAGCGATGGGACAGGAATAAGAAGCGGGAAACCTGGTCGGAAAGGATACCGATCCAGATACCGACTAATCCGAGACTGAATACGCTTGTTAATCCCCATGTGACGATGGAACGGATCAATGTGACGGAAACAAGTGAAGCAAACAAAGTATATTTGACATCTCCTGCACCTCTTAAGCATCCGCCATAGATAATCTGTGAAATCTGGAACAGAAGAATGACCGTAATGAAACGGCAGATCATGACACCCATATTCAATACCTCTGTCTCCTGGAAGAACAATGAGAACAGCTGTCTGCCAAAGACTAACAGAATAAAGGCTAATACAAACGATATTACCAGACCTGTTCTCTGACAGAAGGAACCGTATACTTTGGCTTTGTCCGGATCTTTTTCACCGAGGCTTCGGCCGATTAACGCAACTGCCGCTACCTGCATACCGTCACCGAAAGAGAAGCCAAGGGACAGAAAGTTCATGCCAACCTGATGAGCGGCAAAGGCATCCGTACCAAGCCGCGCAGCTAATAATGCAGTAACCAAGAAGCCTACACGCATGGCGACATTTTCAATTAACATGTTTATGCCTAAACGGTAAATACTTGCCATCGCATCAAATACAGGACGGATCTTTTCTTTTAAGATATAGGGGATTGAAACATAACTCGTTTTACGGAACAGAGAGCTGATGCTCATGACAGCTGCCGCAACTGTTCCCAATACAGTGGCAATGGCCGCACCCAGTAATTCGAGTCTTGGGAATCCGAAATGTCCGTTAATTAATACATAGTTGAACACAATATTGACTATAGAAGAAACCACATTGGTTGTCATGGCAATACGGGTATTGCCGCTGCCTCTCTGGGCGGCATTGATGACAAGCGACATGACATTGAAGATCATGCAGCCTTGAATCACTCTAAAATACGTTACTGCCGGTTCATGCGTATCAACGTTCGAACCTGACCAGGTGATAATCTGATGGGCAAAGGCAACCGAAAGGAAAGAGAGAATAATGCACGCTATGACCGTAAAGACAATTGCCGTGATCAATATCTCGTTGGCATTTTTCTGATCTCCCTGTCCTCTTCTTCTTGCGACTAAAGCACTGACTGCTACATTACAGGAAAAGAAGACAGCTAAAGTAATGAATTTCGGTTGTGTTGTTAAGCCTACTGCAGCTACTGCATAGGTGCCTAAAGAAGCTACCATCATGGTGTCAATCATACCTGCAAGCGAGACGAAGAAGCTTTCAAGAACTGCAGGCCATGCCATGGACAGGGTTTCCTTAAGCAGTGCCTTGTTGTCGTACTGTTTTTTCTCGGACATATTTTCACCCCTTATTACTGTTCTATAATCATAATCTTTCACAAAAGACGATTCAAGGAAAAAACATCGGGAAAACTGATATAATAGGAAGGCAGTGAGGTAAATATGATGATAAAAGCTTTACAAAAAATAGTATTTCCGAAAAATGACAAACTGGCATATCATAATGAGCTGTTTTATAAAGGTATGAATTGCGGACTGGTTGGGGAGGAGCAGGCTTTATTCCTGGCTTCCGGTATTCATCTGGATTTCGCAACATATCTGAACGGCTTTTCTTTGAATAAATGGAAACAGTATACAAACATGAAAGACCTGTCTCTTGAAATTGAGGCCAAGGGTGATTTCATACTGACATTAACGGGCTACTCCATGAAGCCTGTAACTCCGGAAAGAACATGCTTTGCGAAGAAGGAATATCATTTGGGTGAGAAAGGAACCTTGAAGATTTCCTATCCTGAGACAAAAGAGGAATTTTTGGCTTTTGAGATTACCGCCTTGTCCGAGACAAAGATCTATGGCGGACAGTATGCAGCCGACTATGCAGAGGAAGATGTCAGGGAAGTCAATCTGGCGATTGCCACAACAACCTGCTTCAAGGAAGAATTTATCAAGGGAAACGTAAAGAAGATCCGCGAGGAACTGCTGGAAAGCAATGATGAAATTGCCGAACATCTCTATGTCAATGTTGTGGATAACGGCAGAACCTTGAACAAGGAAGATATTGAGGGTAATCATGTCCGCTTGTTCCCGAATCCGAATACCGGCGGATCCGGCGGTTATGCAAGAGGCATGATGGAAAGCCTCCATATGGAAGAAAACATTACACATATCCTGTTAATGGATGATGATGTTCTTGTTCTTCCTGAAAGCATCCGCAGGACATATGTCCTGTTAACGGTTTTGAAGAAGGAATACCATAATGATTACATCAGCGGTGCGATGCTTGATTTCAACAAGATGTATCATCAGCATGAAGATGTCGGAACAGTGCAACAGGATGGATTCCTGTTAAAGGCAAAGCCTGATTTCAACATGACAAAGCTGAAAGATGTCATTCAGAACAACAGGGAAGTGCCTAACCTCAAACATCCTTATGGGGCATGGTGGTATTGCTGCATGCCGAGGGAGATGGTAGAGAAGAATGGATATCCGATGCCTTTCTTTATCCGCGGGGATGATGTTGAATACGGTGTCAGAAGTCATACAAACTACATTACCATGAGCGGCATCTGCGTATGGCATATGGGTTTTGCCAACAAGTACAATGCCTTCATGGTTATGTACCAGTCTTTGAGAAACCTGATGATTGTTCATGCATCAAGTGATGATATCGCCGATTGTGATGTCTTCGGCAGTCTCAAAGCTTGCTTTGGCATGAGGCTGTATGAGCTCAATTATGATGGGGCAGAGCTTGTGTGCAGGGCACTGGAAGATTTCTTAAAAGGTCCTTCCTTCCTTGCCGAGGTCAATGGCGAAAAACTGATGAAGGAATACAGCCAGCTCAATGAGAAGATGAAGCCGATCACGGAATACCCGGATGTGGAAGTACGTATGAAAAACATCAGAAAGCACACGAAGTTTACTTTCCCGCAATCTGTCATCTACCGTATTACCGCCAATGGACAGAGAATTATTCCGATGTCCAGATTGAAAAAGGATAACGGGTATACAAGCTATGACGGCCAGTATACCATGAGAAATGCTTTGCTGAGAGAAACTGTTTATGCGATCAATCCATATGAGGAAACAGCGGCTGTCAGACATGTGGATCGTGAAAAATACAAAGCTCTGCGCAAGAGGTTCAAGGGATTGTGTAAAGAATACGAAGCCAGAAAGGAAGAGCTGAACATTGCCTATAGACAGGCAAAGAAACAGTTCGTTTCCGAAGCTTTCTGGAAGGAATATCTGGGCTTGAAATAATGGAGAAGACTGATTCCATCAATTGACGGATTCAGTCTTTTTTTGTATGTTATTCGCACATTGAAACACATAGTAGGATACGCTAATATGAAGAACGAGGAGAAAATAATGATGAAACGTGCAATTAACATAGGAGGGCAAAGTTTTGAAAGAATCATTGCTGAAAATACCTTTTATGTAGATAAAAGCCTTTTCATTGAAGAATGGTGGAATAATAAGGATGATATCACCTTGATCACACGACCAAGTAGGTTCGGAAAAACGTTAAACCTTTCCATGCTGGAATGCTTCTTTTCAAATCAGTTCGCGGATAAAAAAGAGCTCTTTAGGCATTTGAACATTTATGAAAACAAGGAAGTAATGAAACTCCAGGGCAGATTTCCTGTAATTTTTGTGACATTTGCATCTGTAAAATCTTCAACATATGATGGGCTGATTAATGATATTTCTGTAATTATCAGGTCTTTGTTCAGAAAACACAGGTATCTCATAGACAATCCGCATATTACAAAAGATCATTTGTCATATATGGAAGCCATTATGAATGAGCAATGGGATGAAGACAATAATCAGGTCAGGCCTCTTTCGGAGTCAGTCATAAAGGATGCGATTCGGCGACTAAGCGAGATTATGACATTTGTATATGGTGAAAGAGTTATTCTTCTTTTGGATGAGTATGATACCCCCATGCAGGAAGCATATATTAACGGATACTGGGATCAAGCAGTGGCCCTTCTGCGAGGAGTTTTTAACGCTTCATTGAAAACAAACTCCTTTTTATACAAAGCTATACTAACGGGAATTACAAGAATTTCAAAGGAATCCATATTTTCTGATTTAAATAATCTGAAAATTGCTTCAGTCACTTCAGATAAATATTCTGATAAATTCGGGTTTACAGAAAATGAAGTTAAAAAAGCTTTAAAGGAATATATGTTGGAAAATGAAATGGATAAAGTCAGGTATTGGTATGATGGGTTTAATTTCGGAAAACGAAGGGATATTTATAACCCCTGGTCAATTGTTAACTTTTTGGATGAGGGGAAATTTACAAATTATTGGACAAATACTTCATCGAATGCCTTAATCAGCAGGCTTCTTAAAGAGGGGGAAGCACAATTCAAAATTTGTCTTGAATCTTTGGTCAAAGGGGAAAGCATTGTCTGCTCTATTGATGAAGAGATTGTCTTTAATCAGTTGAATAAAAGAAGCGGTGCTTTGTGGAGTTTGATGGTTGCATCAGGTTATTTGAAAATAACAGATATTGAAGGTGATGGACGAAATGCGAAATATACACTTTCTCTAACAAATATGGAAGTCAGGGATATGGTCAGTGACATGATTGAAGAATGGTTTTCGTGGGAAGGTGATGGAGATTATAACGGGTTTGTCAGCGCATTACTGAGAGAAAACCTGAAAGAGATGAACGCGTATATGAACAGACTTACATTGTCAGTGATCAGTTCGTTTGATTCGGGAATAAAACCATCAGAAAAAATTCCTGAAAATTTCTATCATGGTTTTGTTCTTGGATTAATAGTGACATTGCAGGGGAGATATGTCATAACTTCCAATCGTGAAAGCGGTTTAGGAAGATATGATGTTATCATGGAACCCTTAAATCCTCAAGAAAATGCAATTCTTATTGAATTTAAAGTTTTTGACCCTGATGAGGAAAAGAATCTGGAAGAAACTGTTAAGAGAGCTCTGAACCAGATCGAAGAAAAACAGTATGATCGTTATCTTCTTGATAAAGGTTTTGCAAAGAATGCAATTAGAAAATACGGATTTGCCTTTAGGGGAAAAGAAGTATTGATCGGTGAGTGAATAGAAATAATAAGATCATTGCCAAAGGGCTTATAGAGAAAAAAGACTGATTCCGTCAATTGACGGTTTCAGTCTTTTTCAGAAAAAAATTATCGTTATAAGAAAATGCAATTTGTTAGGTACTTCAGGTGTAAATTTAATAAGAATCATATATAATGATACACGCACGAATTTATTTGGAGGAAACATGAATCTTTTTAAGCCTGTTAATATGACCGAAGGAAATCCTGTAAAGGTAATTGTTGCATTTACCATTCCGATGCTCATCGGAAATGTTGCACAGCAACTATATAACACAGTAGACAGTATTATTGTAGGCCGGTTTGTAGGTGATAATGCTCTTGCGGCTGTAGGAAGTGCAGGACCGTTATTAAATTTGATGCTCGTATTATTCATGGGTATCGCTACCGGTGCAAGTATCATGGTTTCCCAGTATTTCGGGGCTAAACAGAGAGAGGAACTCTCCAAAACCATCGGTACATGTATTACTTTAACGATCATAGCTTCTATTTTTATCATGGTTGTCGGTCCGTTTATCACAAGGCCTTTATTAAGACTTCTGAATACCCCGGAAACCATCCTGGACTGGTGTGTGCAGTATCTGACGATTATTTTCCTTGGCATAGCCGGCGGCGGTTTATATAACATTCTCAGCGGTGTATTAAGAGGACTTGGTGATTCTGTTTCTGCTTTGATCTATCTGTTAGTGGCTACGGTTATCAATATTATATTAGACTATGTTTTTGTGGCCAAATTCGGTATGGGAGTTGCCGGTGTTGCCTGGGCAACAATTATTGCACAGGCTGTTTCTGCCTTATTATCTCTTTGGAAGCTGACAAGAATGTCGGATATCTTTGATTTTAAGAAGCAATATCTGATCCCGGAAAGCGAATATACAAACCGTCTTGTCCGTCTCGGTCTTCCATCCGGTGTCACACAAGCCATTTTCTCGATGTCGATGATCGTCGTACAGTCTCTAACCAACAGCTTTGGCGAGATGTTTATCGCTGCCAACGTTATTGTTATGCGTATTGACGGCTTTGTCATGCTGCCGGCTTTCTCTTTTGGCTCAGCCATGACTACATATGCCGGCCAGAATGTCGGTGCAAGAAAAATGGACAGGGTCTTGGAAGGTGCCAAAAAAGGTACGTTGGTTGCCATGGGTATTTCGGCGGTACTTACTGCGATTATCCTGATCTTTGGTAGACACTTGATGGCTATTTTTACCGATACACAGGAATTGATTACATTAAGTAATAACATGATGCGCATCATCGCAGTAGGCTATGTCTTAATGGAAGTAACACAATGTCTTTCAGGAATTATGAGAGGTGCCGGTGATACCATGACACCGATGTGGATTTCAATCATTTCTTCGGTCTTGTTGAGAGTGCCTCTGGCTTATGGACTTGTTGCGTTATCCAAGACGCCGGAATTACCGCAAGGTAATTGTGCCATGATGTATGTGTCCATGTTAATCAGCTGGTCATGCGGTGCATTGATGACATTCATCATGTATAAAAAAGGCAATTGGAAAAGAAGAGCAATTTTCTAAAGATGACAATACTCATTTCAAAGGGAATGAGTATTTTTTGTGAAAAACGTTTGAATTTTTTCTTGTTCATCATTCACATTCATGAGGTGTGAGTGTTATAATGTTTATACCAATAGGAGGAAATTTTTAAAATGTCTAAAGTTACGGTTAAAGACCTGGACGTTAGAGGCAAGCATGTTATCGTGCGTGTTGATTTTAACGTACCACACAAGAACGGTGTAATCACTGATGATAATCGCGTTCGTGCTGCACTTCCAACAATCAACTACTTAACAGAGAATGGTGCGAAAGTACTGCTGCTGAGCCATCTCGGAAAAGTTAAGACAGAAGAAGATAAGGCAAAGAATGATATGTCCATCGTCGCTGCACGTTTGGCTGAAGTACAGGATGCTCCTGTTACATTCGTAAACGCTACACGTGGTGAAGAGCTTGAAGCTGCTGTCAAGGCTCAGGAAGATGGTTCCATCGTTCTGATGCAGAACACACGTTATGAAAAGGGCGAATCCAAGAATGATCCTGAACTCGGTGCATACTGGGCTTCCCTCGGTGATCTGTTTGTAGAAGATGCATTCGGTTCTGTACACAGAGCTCATGCTTCCACAGTCGGTATCGCTTCCCATCTGCCAAGTGCATTAGGTTTCCTGGTAGAAAAAGAAGTTAACGTTCTCGGCAAAGCATTGAATGATCCGGAGCGTCCGCTTGTTGCTATCCTGGGCGGTGCTAAGGTTTCCGACAAGATCGCAGTTATCGAGAACCTGCTCAAGATCGCTGACAAAGTATTGATCGGTGGCGGTATGTCCTACACATTCTCTGTTGCACAGGGCGGCCAGATCGGTACATCTTTGTTAGAGGCTGACAGAGTTGAACTCGCTAAAGAATTCTTAGAGAAGGGCAAAGGAAAACTGTTCCTGCCTGTTGACTCCGTAGTAGCTAACGATTTCTCCAACCCGACAGAAATCAAAGTTGTCAAAGCTGGTGAAATTCCTGACGGATTCATGGGACTCGATATCGGTCCTGAAACAGTTGCTCTGTTCAAGAAGGAATTAGAAGGTGCAAAGACTGTATTCTGGAACGGACCAATGGGTGTCTTCGAAGACGAGCGTTTCGCAAAGGGAACAATCGAAGTATGTGAGACACTGGCTAACCTTGAAGGTGCTACAACAATCATCGGTGGTGGTGACTCCGCATCTGCTGCTAAGAACCTCGGCTTCGCTGAGAAATTCAGTCACATCTCCACAGGTGGTGGTGCATCTCTTGAATATATGGAAGGAAAGGAGCTTCCTGGAATCGCTATTATTCCGGAAAAATAAGAAACATGGCAAGAAAACCTATTATTGTTGGTAACTGGAAAATGAATAAAACACCTTCTGAAGCTTTAGAATTCATGAAGGGTATTGAAGAAGTATTGACAGGAACAGAAGCTGCTGACTATGGTGTCGGTGCTCCTTATGTTGATCTTGATGTATGTGTAAAGAATGCCAAGAACCTGATCATCGCTGCTGAAAACTGCAACGAAAAGGATTCCGGTGCTTACACAGGCGAAGTATCTGTACCAATGCTCAAAGAGGTTGGTATCACATACTGCATTATCGGTCACTCCGAGAGAAGAACATACTATGCTGAAACTGACGCTGCATGTGCAGCAAAAGCAAAGAGACTGTTAGCTGACAACATTATTCCAATCCTCTGCATTGGTGAAACAGAAGCACAGTATGATGCTGGTGAAACAGGTAATGTCATCAAGTCACAGCTCGCAGGTTCCTTGGCTGGATTGACAGCTGAAGAAGTTGCTAAGATGGTTATCGCTTATGAGCCAATCTGGGCAATCGGAACAGGCAAGAGCGCTGATAAAGACATCGCTGAAAATTGCTGCAAACTTGTTCGTGATACAGTAAAAGACCTCTATGATGAGCCGACAGCTGAAGCAGTACGCATTCAGTATGGTGGAAGCGTTAAGCCAACAAATATCAAAGAATACATGGCTTGCCCAGACATCGACGGCGCACTCATCGGTGGTGCATCTCTCAAAGTTGATTCCTACAAGGAAATCATTGACGCAACAAAATAAACAGGTTCCAAAGAGAATTTAATCTCTGGAAATAGGTAAATTAACAGGAGGATAATAATTAATATGCCTAAATTTGTAGATCCAATTGCTGAAGTACACGCTCGTGAAGTCATTGACTCTCGTGGTAACCCAACCGTTGAAGCAGAAGTTACAACTGAATCCGGTGCTTGGGGACGTGCAATCGTTCCATCCGGTGCTTCCACAGGTGAAAGAGAAGCATTAGAGCTTCGTGATAAAGATCCAAAACGTTTTAACGGCCAGGGAACTCTGACAGCTGTCAACAACGTTAACGAGAAGATTGCTCCAGTCGTAATTGGACTGAACGTATTCGATCAGCCACTGATCGACAAAGCTATGCTCGATCTCGATGGTACACCATTCAAATCCAACCTCGGTGCTAACGCTACATTGGCAGTTTCTCTTGCTGCTGCTAGAGCTGCTGCTGATTCCTGCGGACTCCCACTCTACAAGTACATTGGCGGTCCAAACGGAAAAGTATTGCCGGTTCCAATGATGAACGTCCTCAATGGTGGTAAGCATGCTGACTCTGCTTCCGATGTTCAGGAATACATGATCATGCCTGTAGGCGCTAAGACATTCCATGAAGCTATCCGCATGGGTGCTGAAATCTTCCACACACTGAAGAAAGTATTAAAGGGCTATGGCTACAACACAGCTGTTGGTGATGAAGGCGGATACGCTCCATCAACAATTGATGGAAACAACGGACCTCTCGAAACATTAGGAAACGAAGGACCTCTGGCTCTCATGGCTGAAGCAGTTGAAAAAGCTGGCTACAAGCTCGGTGAAGATGTATGCTTCGCAATGGATGCAGCTTCCTCTGAATTCTATGATGAAGAAAAGGGATGCTATGTTCTCGCTCGTTCCGGTGAAGGCGAAAAGACTTCCGAACAGATGATTGAACTCTATGAGAAATGGGTTGAAAAGTATCCATTGATCTCTCTTGAAGACGGACTTGCTGAAAATGACTGGGATGGCTGGGTAGAGCTCACTAAGCGTCTCGGCGACAAGATTCAGCTTGTCGGTGATGACCTCTTCGTTACAAACACAACATTCATTAAGAAGGGTATCGAACTCGGTGCCGCTAATGCAGTATTGATTAAAGTTAACCAGATTGGTACACTCACAGAAACTCTCGACTCCATCGAGATGGCTAAAGAAGCTAAGTACACTGCAGTTGTTTCCCACCGTTCCGGTGAATCCGAAGATGCAACAATCGCTGACCTCGTAGTTGGTGTCAATGCAGGACAGATCAAGACAGGTTCCATGAGCCGTACAGATCGTATTGCTAAGTACAACCAGTTAATGAGAATCGAAGAAGAACTCGGTGACGTTGCTGAATACCGTGGAAAGAAAGCTTTCTACAACGTAAAAGTTCTCTCCAAATAATTACATTTTAAAAACTTCTATTCGAAGGATACATGCCTCATGCGGCTATATCCAATAAAAGATTAGTTGATTGTAAACCCATCCTCATGCGGATGGGTTTTTTATAAGAAAGTGTTAAGAATTGATTCCCTGAATTTGTGGTAGGATGATTACATGGCGAAAAGAAAAAAGAAGAAAAATATATTCGGGACAGTTCTGCATATATTGTGTCTTTTGTTGTGTATCGGGATTCTTACTGCGCTTGCACCAATGGTCATTACACTCCTGGCAAATATCAATGAAACGTATGATATCCCCGTTATTTCACAGACATCTGCAGAGAATACAGAGGAAGACTGGGCATTGTTATTGGTAAATTATGATCATCCTTTGCCGTCGGACTATTCTTTTGAAATATTGACTTTGTCCAACAATGAAGAAATCGATGAAAGAATCTATCCGGCTTTGCAGAATATGTTCGATGACGCCCGAAACGATGGAATTAACCTTTTTGTCAGGTCAGGCTATCGGGATAAGGAGGAACAGGAAATCATATTCCAAAATAAGTTCAATGAGTGCATGGATGAGGGAATGAATGAAGAAGAGGCATATCAGGAAACCTTGCGATGGGTAGCGGAACCGGGCAAAAGCGAACATGAGACAGGATTGGCTGTTGATATCAACTCGGAAGTCTCTGCAGAGGATACGTATAACTGGCTGATAAGCAATTCTTATAAATACGGATTTATACAGAGATATGCAGAGGAAAAAAGCGCTGTGACAAAGGTTTATAACGAACCATGGCATTATCGTTATGTCGGGATAAAAGCTGCAAAAGAAATGGTACGGGACGATCTGTGTCTGGAAGAATATCTCGAAAACAAAAGCTGATACCTTGCGGTGTCAGCTTTCCTGCTTTCTCAGAAATACATCCATTATGTCTTCGACGAGGGCCTTGTTGGAAGAAGAAAGAGAATTATATTTGCTCATGATTTCAGCCTGCTTTCCAGAAACAATGACATATTCATCATTGATTTGAAAGAATTCAGGCAAAGTGATATCGAATGCTGCACAGATGATCTCCAGTTTCGGAATAGGCGGACAAAGATTTTTTTCATACCATGTCGCAATCGTGGATTGGGGAATATTTGTGAGCTTGGCCAGCTTATAGGTACTCATTTCATTTAATTCCAGATAATACTTAATTCTGGCCAGGGCATCAAATGTGTTTTGCGGTTCTATCACAGGTTCTTTCTTCTTTTTCATAGTTAAATCTTACTTTTTTAAGGCCTGACGGAATAGATGCCAAAAGACGATGCATCCATTCGATAATACGATATAATGGTGGTTGGAAAATATAGAAGAAAGTAAAATCACTTGAAGTACTCTTCGGATTTTATAAATGTTGTGTGTTTGTCAAAACGGGATCAGTAAATGAATCCCGAATGATGTTGGCCATAATTATTATAACTTTGATACACAGCAAGGGAAAGGCTTTACCTAATATTGTAACTTGCATAAATACGATATAATATAACGCGAATACGAAATGTGGAGATTAACATATGAATGAGAAATACAATGATCCTGTTGGTGAAGAAAGAACAGATATATTGACTGCAGAAGATGATATGCCGTTTCATCCGGCTGATCTAAAAACGTTATTCCTTGGCGGAAAGTTCATCGTCAGAAATGCTGTAAGAGATGAGGACTATGAAATTGGAAAAGCATTGCTGAAGATGGGGATGGAAAGAGGAAACACCGATTCCGCAAGAGAATTGCTGCAGGCATATGAGCGGGATTCTTACAGTGAAGAAGATCTGATTGCAGAACGCCTGCAATGTGTCAGATTGATTTTGGAAAAGACGGAAGACCATGAGGAGATATATCGCCTGATCAGACAATACTATCCGTATTTGCCGTCTGCAGAGGTACTGTATCGCCTGGATGGCATCGCAAACGGTTTTGGAATTCATGATTCCTTAAAGACATTGGCGATGGTTTTAAGCACAAAGATTGACCATGCACATTACAGTAAAAGACTTCTGATTCAAAAGGCCTATGAAAACAGGTTTATGCATGAGTGTCTTGCATATCTGCAGGAAAACCTTCGTATTTCCCAACTGGACAATCTGAATGAAGAAACCGCATTATATTACTATGAGAAAATGGAAAAGGAAGGAAGGGAAAAGGAATTTATTGAGGCATTGGAAAAGACTGATACCTGTTATAAGGATGCGGTGCTGAAAGAGATTGATCAGCGCAAAAGGATGCAGACGGAGAAAAAGAAATCCATGAAGAAAAGATATGCAGAGGATCTGCATCATCTGCATGATCTTCTTGATAAAAAAGTATGATGCATATATTTGTTTTCAAAAGATGAAAGGAAATTATTTTTAAATGATTCTGATCCCGCAATCATTATTGAATTTAAAGCTTTCAATTCAAGGTATGAAAAAACACTTGAAGATACTGTTCAAAGGGCACTTAAACAAATTGAGGATAATCATTATGATCAAATTCTCCTTGATAAAAAAATTCCAAAAGAAAAGATAAAAAAATATGGATTCGGCTTCCGAGGAAAACATGTACTGATTGGAAAAGGATAAAAGGACAGCTCTCATGGTAATGAGGGCTATCTTTTTTTCTTTTGTCTGGATTATAATGGATGCATGATTTACATATTTGTGCCGATGTATGCGGAAGCTGCACCGTTGATTGAAAAACTGGGCTTGAAAAGGACGGAACTGTTTGGAAACATACAGACTTTTTCAGATGAGACTTTTTTATTGACAATATGCGGTACAGGCATGCTGAATGCAGCTGTATCGGTTGCTTCCGTTCTTGCCAAAACAGAAGCAGGTGCAAAGGATTATTTAGTTTCCTATGGAAGCAGTGCTTCCCAAAAAGAAAAGGAAGGATTGTACCTGATTCATTCTCTGAAAGATCAAAGTACAGGAAGAGCATATTATCCTGATCTTCTTTATCAGACGGGACTGAAAGAAGCTTCTCTTTTAACCGGTACAGAAGTATATCGGCAGGATTTCTTTTTTGCGGAAGACCTCTATGATATGGAGGGAGCAGCTGTATTTCATGCGGCCTCATTTTTTATGGGACCTCATCAGATGCTTTTTTTCCGTTTTGTCAGTGATGATGGCAAAATACAGAATCTAAACCGGGAGGCTGTCAGAAAGATATCTGGGCAGTATGCAGATGCAGTGATTGAAATATGGAAAAAACTGCCTGTGCAAAAAGAAGAAAAACAGGAAGAAGATATATCACAATTGTGTGAAGATCTTGGGTGCAGTGAAACAATGAAACGGGAATTACACAAACTGATCCGTTACGCACAACTGGAGGAGATTTCCTGGAAACAGAAAACTGCATCCTATTATGCAGAAGGAATATTGCCTGTAAAGACAAAAGAAGAAGGGAAAAGGGTGTTTTATGAAATCAGAAAATTTATCCTTGATGAATAGCTTTTCCCATCTGTATGTGGAAAGGGATATTCTGTATCATCCCCGTACGGAAAGATTTCTTTCTTTTTTTCCAAAGGCGGAAGTGATTGTCATTGAGAATTATAAAGATGTTTTTGATCGCGCAAGGCAAAATTACAACATGCAGTTTTTATCGCAGAAGCTGATACTTGCGAAAAAAAGAGGAACGTTGATTTATGAGGGCTCAAAAGCTTGCGAGGATTTCGGCAATGAATGGTTTTATTATTGCACAAATGCCCTGAACTGTATTTTCAATTGTGAATATTGCTGGCTGAAAGGCATGTATAACAGTGCGAATCTTGTTGTTTTTGTCAATCTTGAGGATTTCTTTGCGGAAACGGAAAAGCTGCTTCAAACACATCCTGTCTATCTTTGCCTTTCTTATGAAACCGATCTTGTTCCTTTGGAAAATATAACCGGCATGATTCGGGAGTGGGGTGAATATACACTCAGCCATCCGGATCTTTCTATTGAGATTCGCACAAAAAGCGGATTGAAAATATGGGACAGGGTGCCGGTCAGCGACAGAATCATTCCGTCTTTTACGTTATCCCCGGATCCGGTGATTCACCGGTATGAACATAAAACACCTTCGTTGGATGATCGGCTTGCAGCCGCAAAACAGGCAGTGGATCGGGGATTTAAGGTACGACTTTCCTTTGATCCGATGTTTTCTGTAGCTGGATGGCAGCAGGCCTATACTGAGATGATCGACAGAACCATGCATGTATTGCATGCCGAAAACATCCGGGATATCAATATCGGTACATTCCGTCTGTCAAAGGAATACATGAGACAGATGCGCAAAAGATTTCCCGATTCTGCGGTTGTACAATATCCATATGTCCTCAAAGAGGGATTTTATCAGTATCCTGATGGCAAGAAAAACATGATGGAGGAATACGTTGAAAATATTCTGGTAAAGTACATTGATAAAAGCAGGATTTATCGATTGGAGGAACAATGAAAGACATTGCGATTGTTACCGGAGCTTCCGGAGGCATAGGGGAGAAAATTGCAGAAACATTGCTGGCGGCAGGATATCTTGTTTATGGCATTGGCAGAGATTTCTGTAAATGTGCAATAAAAGATGAATCCTTTATCCGGATTTCTGGGGATCTTTTGAACATGGAGGCATTGGAAGAACTCGCAAAGATAGAGACAAATCATCTGAAGGTTCTTGTCAACAATGCCGGAGTTGCATGGTATGGACTGCATGAAGAGATGAATGCGGGCAAAATACAAAACATGGTACGTACAAATCTTGAAGTGCCGATGTTGCTGAGCCAGAGATATATCCGCATTTTACGTAAAAACAAAGGCATCATCATCAATATTGCCAGTGTCAGCGGATTATACAACAGTCCTCATGGTGCGGTTTACGGTGCAACCAAAGCCGGATTAATTCACTTTGGCAGAACGTTGTTTGAAGAGAACCGGAAATACGGCATGAAAGTATGTACGATCATCCCGGATATGACAGAGACAAATCTATATCGGAATGCCGATTTTGAAACAAGCAGGGAAGAAGGGGCTTATTTAATTGCAGAAGATATTGCGGATGGCGTGAGATATGTTCTGGCTCAAAGGGATGGTGTCAATGTTACCGAATTGACCATACGCCCGCAATTCCATAGAATACAGAGGAAGAAGCCATAATGCATTATGTCAGCCTGATTCTGGCCATTCTTTTCTGGAGCTCCTCTTTTATAGCCGCAAAGATCGCCTATGCATCCTTTTCTCCTCTTTTGGTATGCATGCTGAGATTGGCGATTGCTTCTGTATCCATGAGTATGATCGGAATTTTCCGCAAAAGGAAAAGACCGGCAAAAAATGATCTGAAATACATTGTCTTATCAGCTGTTGCAGGCATTACGGTATATTATGCGGTTGAGAATATCGGTCTAAGTCTGACAACTGCAGCGAATGCATCTTTGATCGGTGCATCCTATCCCGTGATGACGGTTCTGGTCGGCATGGCGGTTTACAGGATGCGGATCTCAAAGAGAACGATGCTTGGCATTGTTATGGCAATTGTCGGAGTATATATATTAACCGCGAAAAGCACAGACACCGTTGAAGGTGCATGGAGAGGTGACGTCCTTCTGATTCTGGATGGATTTCTATGGGGATTTTACAACTTTCTGACCCAGTCCATCAGTGATCAGTGTGATACTTTTACGGTATCATGGTATCAGATGATGACGGGCGCATTGTTCTTTATTCCGCTTCTGTTTCTGCAAAAACCGATTGTACAGGATATTTCCATTGCCTCAATCGTTGCGATTCTGTATCTGTCCGTTGGATGTACGGTAGTGGCAACGGTGTTGTATAACTATGGCTTAAGAGGCGTATCGGCAAAGACCGCTGTAGTACTCATGAATCTGATGCCTGTTTTCGGTCTGTTCTTTTCTGCGACAATTCTTCATGAAACCGTTTTGCTGAAGCAGATTTTCGGCGGAGCAATTGTTCTGCTGGGCGTATTTTTCAGTGGTGGTTCAGGTGAAGTCTGATATAATGGAATCAGGAGAATTAACATGTTGGGTTTCAGTCATTTTCTGGCGAATCATTTAAATACATTTATTATCATATTAGGCGTAATTGAAGCCGGTTTTGGGTGTGTTTCCGGGTATCTGATTTACGGGGTGCAATCGAAGCTGAAGAAGCTGATTCATCAGGATACCTTTCACAGCGATACCCCTGTCAAAGACAGTAACACACAAGTGAAACGGGAATTTCATTCCATGAATGTCAAGGATTATCACAAGGATCTTGATCCATTAAGGAATGGTTATGAAAAAGCTACACAGCTGTATTCGCGTTTTTCCCTTTTAATTCAGATGTTTCCTTTATTGGGAATTCTTGGAACCGTAACCGGACTGCATGTGGCAATCAGCGAAGGACAGGAAATCTATGCCGGTGTGGAATTTGCGTTAACCTCTACCATACTGGGATTGATTTTTGCGATTATATTCAAATTCTTCGATGTCTTCCTGTTTGCTCCGTGGGTAAATGAAATCGAAGACGGTTTTGACCGTTATGAAAAGGAATTTCTTGTGGACAGCAGGGAAGCAGCATGAAACGAAGAAGACACGGATCGGAAGAGATCAATCTGAATTCATTGCTGGATGTTCTGTTCATCATCCTGTTTGTGGTCATGCTGAAGGGGATGCAGAATGAGGAAGCCGTAAAGACACAGATGCAGCAGAATATCGATCAGCTGCAGAATCAGGTGGAAAGCTATGAGCTTTATGAAAAAGAAGCCAGAGTGATTACCGTGCAGGTGATTCAGGAACAGGAAGACCGTTATATTTCCATCGGGGATGAAACCATACAGCTGAATGAAAATGCATCCGTATATATGCGCACGCGATTGAAAAATATTACAGGGGATCTTCTGAAAGACGTTGAGAATACGCCGGTATACATTGTCTTTCATTGCAATAAAAAAGAGATTTATACAAAAGAGTTTAATATGATTGACGAGGTCATGACGGAATATCAGGATACGGTCAAAGAAGTCTTTTATAAAATCATTTATGAGGAGGATTAGAAGATGTCAGAAGAGAAAAAACGCAACAGAGTTGCTCCGGCAGCGACCGGTGTTGTCGCCCTTGCACTTTTATTTGGCTTATGGCGCGGTGGCAACGGCATCGGCTTAGGGGATAACGGATCCGGTGAAGGATCGGCACAAGAGGAAACAGCGATTGTTGAAAACAATTCTGAAGAAGAAACATCTTCCGATGTCATCACAGTTAAAATTGAAGAGGATGTGGTGACAGTCAACGGAACGGTTTGTGAAGATGCAGAAGCGTTAAAAACAATTGTGGAAAAAATCAATGCGGATGGTAAAGTATTCAAGCTGGAAGAAAACAATTCCATCAAATTTACACATGATTGGGTTGTGCAGACATTTGAAGAACTTGAAATACCAATGCTGATTCTGGATGAATGATTTTATTGTTTTTCCTAAAAAAATAAAGTATACTTCCCTGTGGATTTGGGGGAGTTTTTTTTATGAAAGATAACCAAAGAGGAAGCTTTACCGGGAAACTGGGATTTGTATTATCCGCTGCAGGAGCGTCGGTAGGTCTGGGGAATATCTGGCGTTTTCCATACCTTGCCGCAAAATACGGCGGAGGCATATTTCTCTTAGTTTATATTGTACTTGCTTTGACATTCGGTTATACGATGATCGTTGCGGAAACATCCATCGGAAGAGCAACCGGAAAGAGTCCCGTCGGTGCATTTCAACAGTACAGTCAGTCTGCATTTGCAAAATTCGGTGGCTGGCTGAATGCGCTCATACCTCTTCTGATCGTTCCCTATTATTCCGTCATAGGCGGCTGGGTGGCAAAATATCTGTATGAATACTGTGCCGGCCATGAACAGCTGCTTGTACAGGATGGATATTTTGATGCGTTTATTTCCAATGGCTTTTCGCCGGAATTCTGGTTTATTCTGTTTGCACTCATCGATCTTGTGATTATCCTGCTCGGTGTCGAAAACGGAATTGAAAAGGTATCAGGCTTGATGATGCCGGTGCTTGTCGTACTGGCTGTCATTCTTTGTGTCTATATCGGCATACAGCCCGGGGCTTTAAAAGGCATTAAGTATTTTCTGATTCCGAACTTTCAGAATTTTTCTTTGATGACGATCGTCTCTGCAATGGGACAGATGTTTTATTCATTGTCTATCGCAATGGGCATTCTGATTACCTTCGGTTCCTACATGAAGAAAGATACAAGCATTGACCGGTCCACGATTCAGGTTGAAATCTTTGATACGGGTATTGCGATTATGGCAGGGCTGATGATCATTCCTGCAGTATTTGTGTTTTCCGGAGGAAATCCGGAATCCCTGCAGGGAGGACCTTCACTCATGTTTGTGACAATGCCGAAGGTGTTCATGCAGATGCCTATGGGCAGATGGATCGGCGTTCTGTTCTTTGCACTGGTTCTTTTGGCTGCTTTGACCAGTGCGATTGCATTAACGGAAACCATCGTTTCAACATGGATTGACCAGCTGCATGGAAACAGGACCACCGGTGTAATGATGACGGGCGTGGTAATGCTGCTCTTAGGAACATTATCGTGCATGGGATACGGACCGCTGTCCTTTATCAAGATTATCGGCATGCAGTTTCTCGATTTCTTTGACTTCCTGACAAATTCCCTGATGATGCCTGTTTCCGCACTTGCAATCTGTCTTCTGGTTACAAGATGCATGGGCATTCAGGCGGTGGCAGAAGAGGTCATGCAGGATGGCCATCCTTTTGGCAGAAAGGCCATCTTCTCTGTCATGATTCGTTATATCTGTCCCGTGTTTGTCGTGATTATTCTGATCAGTTCCATTGCGAACGTTTTTGGCTGGATTCACATGTGAGGCATTATGGCAGGATACTCTTTTTTTGGCGATGTGATATATGTCATCCCTATAGCACATAAAAAAGCATTGGAAATATACAAGGAAGTGAAACACCATCCCTGTCCGTTTTCATTGTCAAAGACAGAGGATTATCCTGCACCTTCCACAATCTATTTCAAAACAGAAGAAAGCTGGTTCGGATTGCGTTTCCATAATTTCGAAAAAAATGCATTTATGATTCATCGCATGAAGCCGATGTATATGGATGAAGAAACGTTAAAACGATATACAAATGTATATCATCATTCAGATTTGAGCATTCTGCAGAAGAAGGAGATATGATGCTCCTTTTTTTCAGCGATCTCTGATACAATCAAAAAAAGCACAAAATAGCGGTAAAAGGGTCTGTTTTGCATTTTTTATTATGTTGAAATCTGTTATCATATAGGCAGAATGGGAGCAGTGCGTGAACAGAAATAAGAAATCCGGAAATATCAGACGTTTTATGATTCAGTTACTGATGGTTTCAGTGTGCTTGGGTTGCGGCGGCTCAAAGGAGAGTACTGTTCATGCGGCACAAGAACAGGTTACACCTGCTTCTGTGGCAGAAGAGGAATTGACAGAGCCTGCTGTTTCTGAAACAGAAGAACTGACAGAACCTGCAGGTATTACCGTTCCGTTTGAAACTGCCGAATTTCATCGGGATCAGGCGACCGGTACTTCGGACGTTTTGATTGATATTTCCTGTATGGCACAGGGATATGTGGCTTTGTCTGCAGTTGCGGATGCAAGATTGAAATTTCAGGTCATGAAAGATGATATGACATATAACTACGATATCGCTTCAGACGGCACGCCTTCCGTTTTCCCTTTGCAATGCGGGGATGGTCATTACCGTTTCAGGGTGATGAAAAATATTGTGGATAAAAAATATGCCGAATTATACAGTACGGAGGCAGACGTGAAGATGAAGGATGAATTTCAGCCGTTCATCCGTCCCAGCAATTATGCCAATTATAATCAGAATTCGAAGTGCATACTGAAGGCAAATGACATGGCAAAAAAAGCTAAGACGAAAATGGATATTGTCATCAGTGTATATGACTTTATCTGTAAAAACGTAACGTATGATACCGAAAAGGCGATGAATGTCAAATCGGGATACATGCCTGTTCCGGATGAAACCATGACAACCGGAAAAGGAATCTGTTTCGATTATGCATCTTTGGCAGCTTCCATGCTGAGAAGCCAGGGAATACCGACCAAACTGATCTTCGGCTATGTTTCTCCAAGTGATGTATATCATGCATGGAATATGATTTATACGGAAGAAACAGGATGGATTACGGTTGAATTCAAAGTCAGTGGAAAAGAATGGAACCGTATTGATTTAACCTTCTCGGCAAACGGTGCCGACGGCGACTTTATCGGTGATGGTGAGAATTACACCGATGTGTATGTATATTGATGGGAGATGGGATTATGAGCAAGCGTAAACAACTTGACAGCCTGGGAATCAGTGGATTCTGCGAAAGCATGGGCATGATGGCAAAGGCAGGTATACAGACAGACGAAGCAATTCATTTGTTGAAACAGGGAGAGCATCAGACCGGTATTCTGGGAGAGTCTTTGCAGGAAATGGCAAAGACTGTTGAAGAGGGAAACAACCTATCCTATGCAATGAAACAGACCGGCATTTTCCCTGAATATGCATTACAGATGGTTGAAGCCGGTGAGTCCACCGGAAGACTGGAAGATGTTCTGTTCCATCTTTCATCCTATTATGCAGACCAAAAGACACTGTCGGATAAAATCCATTCGGCGATTACATATCCGTCGGCAATGCTGGTGATGATCATTGCCGTTCTTGCCATTATGTTGTGGATGGTACTGCCTGCTTTTACGGATGTTTACAACAATCTGACAGGCAGCCTCAGTGCTTCTTCTTACAGCTATATTAATCTTGCCTATACTTTCTGCCGGATCGCACTTGTGGTCATGGTCATTCTTGCAGTAATTATGGTTGGCGGATTATGGATGTGGAATCATGGCAAAAGAGAAACCGTGGAAAACATCCTCTGGAAAATTCCGTCATGCGCATCCATTCTGGAAAGCCTTGGCATGTTCCGTTTCACTTCTGCTTTGGAAATGTTTCTTGCCAGCGGCAAGATGCAGGATGATGCTGTCCTTGACAGTATTGCCATGACCGATTGCAAGCCTGTCGAAGAAAAACTGAAAAAGTGCTCAAGAAGAATGGAAGAGGGAATCGGATTTGCCCAGGCGGCGTATGATGAAGAGCTGTTTGAACCGATTTACGGAAGAATGCTTTTGCCGGGAGAAAGAAGCGGCAACATGGAATCCGTCTTACAAAGACTGACAGGTTTGTTGAAAGACAACTGCATGAATCTGACAGACCATCTTGTCAATATTATTGAACCGCTTTTATCCGGTGTATTAATGGTGACTGTCGGATTAACACTGCTCAGTGTCATGCTGCCGCTAATCGGTATGATGAATTCCATCGGATGAGGCTGCTATGTACCGTGACCGGAAGAAAAAGCCTTTGCGCAGCTTCCTGTACATCCTTTGCATTGTTCTGATCCTTGCAGGCATTGGTTATGCCGGCAGGGGAAATACAAGCAGGGATATGGATGAAGAAAGCCTGCTGTCGGTAAAATCGGCAATTCAGCGAAGCGCTTTACAATGTTATGTCGTCGAAGGAGTATATCCTCCGGATCTTGCCTACCTGCAGGAAAATTACGGACTGCAGGTAAACACAGATGACTTCTATGTCGTTTATGATGCTTTTGCGGAAAACCTTCCGCCGGATGTGATCGTTTCTAGAAAGAAGTAAAGAAAGGAACAGTCAATGGAACAACAGGAAAAATCACCATTGGGTTTATATACAATCGGCATTGCAGCCCTGTTTCTGGGTGGTTTTATGCTTCTTGTTGTTTTCGGCGCGGTTACATATCAGAAGACGGTAGCGTATCAGGAGGCCAATAACCGTACCCGTGCCCTGCTGTCGTACTTTGTTACAAGTGTACAGTCAAACGGGAAGGTAGCCCTGGAAGAAGGGACAGAAGGCCAGGTGCTGGTCATTGCCGACGGAACGACCGGGTACGGCATGCATATTTATCAGCATGACGGGAAACTTCTGGAAGAGTATAAGGAGATTCATGCGGAGCTCAATGTGAAAAACGCAAATGTCATCGGAGAGACGAATATCTTTCAGATTGAAAAAATAGAAGACGATGCTTTGCGTATTTATACGAATGCGGGCAACATCATCATCCATATAGAGGAGGCGGAAGAATGAAACAGAAACATCAAATAACAGCCTTCTATATGGAAACCATTCTGCTCATGATTGTCTTCCTGATCGTCATTCTGCTGCTGACCAGGGTATTCTCCTATGGCAAAGTACAAAGCAAACAGGCGAAGGATCTGACCAATGCGGTTTGCCTTGCACAAAGTGCTGCCGAAGCCGCAGCTTCCAGCGAGGACATTCAGAAGCTGTATGAGATGCTTGATCAGGGAAATGCGGAAATGGCAGACAATGCAATTCAGGCATGGTATGATGCGGATATGCATCCGCAAAGAGATGGATATTATCATCTTGTTGCTGAATGGGAGGAAGAACCGAAAGAGTACGGCTCCTTTGTCAACACAGTGATTCATGTCTATATTAACGAAGAAGAAATATATCAGCTCGATACAGGCGTATATCTTCAGGAGGCGGGATCATGAACAGACCTCCGATCCGCTTAGGGCCTTTGGCTTTGTTATTGACAGTGATCAGTATCTGTCTGACCGTATTTGCAATCCTGACATTCTCTACCGCCAGGGCGGACCTGGCTCTGGCAAAGCGATATGCCTATACGTCCTCCATTCGTTACAGCCTGGAAAAAAGCGGCCAGGAATATCTGCAGGAAGTGGATGAAGTTCTGCAGGGCGGAGGCACTTTGTATGATCTGTTTGAGGCAGAGATGGATCCCAAAGGCATATCCGTATATCAGATTGAAGAGAGCGGATATACTTTGACGATCGGTTTGAAACAAAAGGGAAATACATATTCTATAGAAGTCTGGAAGATTGAAAAAGAGTGGGATCAGAATGACAATATAGATGATTTATGGATACCGGGATAAGGAGAATAAATATGAATATTGAAGAAATACTGCAGATAGCTGCAGATGCAGAAGCCTCAGATATCTTTATCATTGCAGGCCTTCCCGTGACATTAAAATGCAAAGGTGAACAGAAACGCCTCGGTGAAGATATTCTGAAACCGGATATGATTTCGGAAATTGTGGATCAGATTTATACTGTCAGCCGCAGGGAAAGGTCAAACCTGGAGAACAAAATCGATGATGACTTCTCTTTCTCTATTTCCCAGCTTGGCCGTTTCCGTGTGAATGTTTTCCGTCAAAGAGGATCATTGGCAGCGGTTTTACGTGTGATCCGTTTCGGGCTGCCGGATCCGGCAAAGATCGGTATTCCGGAGAGCGTGCTTTCTCTTGCTGAGAATAAAAAAGGCCTTGTGTTAATTGCCGGTGCTGCAGGAACCGGTAAATCAACCACGCTTGCCTGCATGATTGACCGAATCAACAGGACACGTTCGGGTCATATCATTACCATGGAAGATCCGATTGAATACATTCACCGCCACAACAAATCCATCGTCACGCAAAGAGAAATCTTTATCGATACGCCGGGATATCTCGAATCTCTGCGCTCCGCTCTGCGTGAAAGCCCGGATGTCATTTTGCTTGGCGAGATGCGCGATTATGATACAATATCTGCAGCAATTACCGCAGCGGAAACAGGTGTTCTGTTATTCAGTACACTTCATACCAGCAGTGCGGCGAATACGATTAACCGTATTCTGGATGTATTCCCTGCTTCTCAACAGCAGCAGGTCAAAATCCAGCTGGCACAGATTTTGAAGGGGATCGTCTGTCAACAGCTGGTGCCCGCAAAAGACGGTGGGCAGATTCCGGTATTTGAGGTATTGAAATCCACACCGGCAGTACAGAACATGATACGTGAAGGAAAGCTTCATCAGCTGGATTCTACCATGCAGTCAGGGGCAGGAGAAGGCATGTACACAATGGATGGAAGCTTATTGAAACTGTATCGGGAAGGAAAGATTACAAAAGAGACAGCTCTTGTTTCATGCGTGCATTACGAAACGATGAGCAAACGTTTGAATGGATAAGGAAAAATATCCTGGGGGGAAGAAGAATATGTCGGAAAAAATCACAGATGCAAAATATGACAACACACTGCATGTCAATATGTTTGATACTTTTTCGATGAGTTACAATGGCGTTTTGATTACAGGCAGATCAAAGACAAGTGAGTCGCAGTTCATGTATCTGATGCAGATTCTGCTTCATGCGGGGAAAAACGGCGTTGGGCGTGATCGTCTGGAACAGGCGTTATTCCGCAACAAGGACTTGAACAACATCCACCATGCAACACAAAGCGTTATTTACAATGCAAAGAAAAAGCTGAAGGCGAGCGGACTGCCGGATGTGAACTATATTGAGCAGAAAGAAGGCACGTATTATTGGACACAGCAGATTCCGGTACTGGAAGATACTGCTGAATTTGAAAGACTGTATAAGGAAGCGGAAGCTGAGGAAGACAAGCAGAAAAAACTGGATTTATATCTTGATGCGGTGCATCATTATACCGGTGAATTCCTGCAGAGTCAGATCAGTCTGATCTGGGCGGCAAAGGAAGCCAGAAGATATCGCCTGTTATTCTGTGACTGCGTGGAGAAAGCGGCACAGCTGTTGCGCGAAAAGGAAGATTTTACACTTCTGGAAGATCTCGGCAATTATGCCACAAGAGTGCATCCGCTTGCAGACTGGGAAACACTGACAATGGAAGCATATGTGGCCTTAGGCAGATATGAAGATGCTGCAAAGCTGTATGAGAATACTGTGGATTATTATCTGCAGGAACAGGGTATGCGTCCGAGTGAAAAGATGCTGCAGCTGTTAAACAAGCTTGGCACACAGATGGAACATCAGTATGATGTCCTGGATGAAATCCAGCTGAAGCTGACAGAGGATGATCCCGGCGCACCCGGTGGATACCAGTGTTCCTATCCGGTATTTCTCGGCATCTATCATGTCATTGAGAGAATGATGGAAAGAGGCGGTCAGTCTGTGTTCCTGATGTTGTGTACAATTGTCGACAGCAAGGGAAATCCGATGCGCTCCGGTCCGCAGCTGGATGAATTGAGTGAAAGACTGGGCAAGTCGATTCAGAAATCCATCCGTCGCAGTGATGTCGTCAACAAATACGGCAAGGGACAGTATCTGGTTCTTCTTGCAAATACAACACTGGAAAACTGCAAAGTCGTACAGAAGCGTATCAACCATGACTTCATTATCGGCAGACAAAGAACCGGTGTCAGATATTATGTCAACAGTGTCATTCTGCAGGGAGCAAACAGAGCATGAGTACAACACAAAAATATATCGGCATACCTAACGGAGTTGTCCTCTGCATTGATAAAGCCGAAGAGCATGATTTTTCCGGAAGGTATTATCACAGCTACAGTGCAGAAGAAAAGAAGTTTCACAGTGAAGAACAGCTGCTGTTTGAACTGGAGAATTTCTTCAATCAGTTAAAATTCCCTTTTGCCGCCACAAACACAAGATCGTTTGTCAGCAAAAAGGAGAATGTTTCACAAACAAAGGAAAGGATTAAAGTTATGAGTGATGAAGAATTGTTGAGCAGACATGGGGATCTAGGAACCTTCATTATTCGTGTACAACAGCGCCAAAACAGCAGCTGGCAGGGCAGAATCACCTGGGTTGATGAAGATAAGACAGTGTATTTCAGATCCGTGTGGGAGATGATGAAGCTGATCGACAGTGCCGTGGAAACATATACCAAAGATGAGGATAACGAGCCCAGCTGGTAAAGCGGAGGCACTCTGATTCTTCTGTTGTTTTCGTCATGTAAAAAAACAGACAGAAAGTTTGTGAAAGATAGGATAGAAGCTTGTTTTTATGGCGGGCTTCTTTTTTTATCTGCCTGAATGAAACAGTAAAATCCTTTTGTTTTATAAAGAAAGTGCTATACTATCTCGTGACATTTACAGGGGGTGTCATATGAAGACAAAGGGGAATGATCTTCTGCATGGTGTAATCTGGAAACAGCTGATGGTTTTTTTTGTGCCGATTATGTTCGGATCCATCTTTCAACAACTATATAACACGGTAGATGCGATGGTTGTCGGCAATTTTGTCGGCAAGGAAGCATTAGGCGCAGTAGGCGGATCTACCGGAACGATTATCAACCTGCTGGTAGGCTTTGTGGTAGGATTGTCTTCAGGGGCAACCGTAATCATTGCCCAGTACTATGGAAAAAAAGAAGCTGAAGGCGTCAAAAAAGGTGTTTATTCGGGGATGTTTCTGGCGATTGCACTGGGGTGCATCCTGGCGGTTGCGGGGCTGTTTCTTGCACCCGGAATTTTGAGAATCCTGAATGTGCCAGATGCGGTATATCCCTATTCCTTAACATATCTCAGAATCTATCTGATCGGTCTTGTGCCGGCAATGGTTTACAATACAGGTGCAGGAATACTGCGTGCAATAGGGGATTCCAAAAGGCCTTTGTATTTCTTAATTGCTGCATGTATTACCAATATCATTCTTGATGTACTGTTTGTGGCTGTATTTGGCTGGGGCGTGATCGGTGTGGGTGTTGCCACAACGATATCACAGCTGATCAGCTGTGTGCTGACACTGCTTGTTTTGAAACACACAGATGATATTTATCGTTTTGAATTGAGAAAATTACATTTTGACGGTGCTGTATTAAAAGAGATCATTACCATCGGTTTGCCGATGGGTATACAGTCTTCTTTATACGGGGTTGCCAACCTGTTTATACAGGCAAGCGTGAACAGCTATGGAACAGATGTGGTTGCGGCATATACGGCATTTGGAAAGATTGATGCGATCTTCTGGAATACTTCCGGCGCATTAGGCGCTTCGGTATTGACATTTGTCGGACAGAATTTCGGTGCAGGCAACATGGACAGGGTCAGAAAATGCATGAGAGATGCAATCATCATGTATATTATCGGTGCATCACTGATCAGCCTGCTTTGTTATGTGGGAGGAGGTTTCTTCTACCGCCTGTTTACACCGGATCCGATGGTCATCGAAAACGGCGTCAGTATGCTTCGCTTCCTGTGTCCGTTCTGGGTGACATTCTGTTTTACGGAAATCTTTTCAACGAGCATCCGTGCATGCGGGGATTCGCTTGTGCCGATGCTGATGACTGCCTGCGGCATCGGTGCATTGAGAATCATCTGGATTCTCTTTTTCCCGGGGACAACCATTTATGATACGTTGCTCTGTTATCCGGTATCATGGATTGTCACAAGCTTATTATTCCTCGGCTATTACTTCCAGGGAGGTTGGCTAAAGAGATCTTTGAAGCAGCGTGAGAAAATCATGCAGGCAAATGCATGATAAAATGATCGATCTAAAATCTTTGACTTGCAGGCGAAAGATCACATTTCTTACAGATTGTTTATCTACATTTATCAGGGGTAAAAAAAACCCCTTTTTCAAAGGGATTTCGGATTGGGAATGGGACCTTTCAGAAAATGGGGAACATAACAGCTTTCCAGATATTCCAGATCTTCATTGGTTAAAGCGATTTCCAGTGCATGTAATGCATCGTCGAAATGCGCTTTTTTTGTTGCGCCGATTAAAGGTGATGTGACACCCTTGGCAAACAGCCAGGCAAGGGCAATTTCGCTCATGGAAACCTGATATTTGTCTGCTGTTTCCGCAACTCTTTCGATCACTTTCAGGTCTGCTTCTTTTGAGGCATCATATCTTCTTTTGACAATGGCGTCTTTTTCACTGCGCAGGGAAGAAGAATTCCATTCTCTTCTTGAAAGATGTCCTCCTGCTAATGGAGAATAAGGGATTAAAGACAATCCATACTGCCGACAGACGGGAATCAGCTCTCTTTCATCTTCACGATACAGAAGGTTATAGTGGTTCTGCATGGTGGAAAATGGTGTCCAGTTGTGTTTCTCCATTGCGATTAACATGTTGTGGAGCTGGTAGCCGTACATGGAAGAAGCACCTAAGGCACATACTTTTCCTTTTTTGACAAGAGCGTCCAGTGTTTCCAGTGTCTCTTCTATGGGTGTTCCGTAATCAAAGCGGTGAATCTGGTATAGATCAAGATAATCGGTCTGCAGCCTGCTTAATGTTCCGTCAATTTCTCTTTCGATGGCCTCTTTGGAAAGATGTCCTTCGTTGAAATAAACTTTTGAGGCTATTACAACTTTGTCTCTCGGAATGCCCAGATTTTTGATTGCCTTGCCGATAAAAGCTTCGCTTGTTCCGCCTGCATACTGGTTGGCAGTATCAATGAAATTGATGCCCAGATGCCATGCATGATCAATGATTTCTTCCGTTTCCTTTTCGTTCAGTGTCCATTGAGGAGAATCGGGAAGCCTTTCACCGAAAGACATTCCTCCTATGCAAAGAGAAGATACGGTAATATCGGTATTTCCTAATTTTCTGTATTTCATTTTTCTTCCTTGTTCATTCTTTCATACAGCATCTCTATGCCGTCATTGTCATCGTTCAGAAGTCTTCTGACTCTGCTGATGGTGGCGGTAGAAGCGCCGGTATCTCTGGAAACTTCCTGGTAGGTTGCCCCTTCTAACAGCCTGATTGCTACATCAAAACGCTGCGAAAAGGCAAGGAGTTCATTGGGGGTACAGATATCTTTGAAAAAGGAATAGCATTCGTCAACATTTTCCAGTTTTAATATCGCTTCAAACAGTTGCGATACAGAACTTGTATCAATTGTTTTCATGGTGGTTACCTCAGAGAAATTTTAACACTCTAAATCGTTAAAAACAACTTGCATTTTCAGGAATTGTCCCGTATACTTTGATAGGTTAATGCTTTAAAGCGATAAAGTGTTAAAGCTATGAGGAGATAGATTATGTTTGTTAAAGTATTATTGCTGGTGGTATTCTTCGGGGTCATGCTGTTTATCGGATTCCAGTGCCGCACACATTCAACCGATGTCAACGGATTTGTATTAGGGGGCAGGTCCGTCGGACCGTGGGTAACTGCATTTGCGTACGGCACATCCTATTTTTCGGCGGTTGTTTTTGTCGGTTATGCAGGCCAGTTCGGATGGAAGTACGGTATCGCCACTACATGGGCCGGTATCGGTAATGCATTGTTAGGATCTTTGCTGGCGTGGGTTGTTCTCGGCAGAAGAACCAGAATCATGACACAGCATCTTGATTCGGCAACAATGCCGCAGTTTTTTGAGGCAAGATTCGGCAGTACGGCTTTAAAGATTGCTGCTTCCGTGATTACCTTTATCTTTTTGATTCCTTATACAGCTTCCCTGTATAACGGCTTGTCGAGATTGTTTGGCATGGCTTTCAGCATTGATTACTCAATCTGCGTTATCGTTATGGCAGTTTTGACAGGGATTTATGTCATTGCCGGCGGATACATGGCAACGGCGATCAATGATTTTATCCAGGGCATTATTATGCTTGTGGGTATTGTTGCGGTAATCGCTGCCGTTTTGAACAGCCAGGGTGGCTTTATGGCTGCTCTTGACGGACTTGCACAGGTGACGGATGAATCCGTTACTTCTACGCCGGGTATTTTTGCATCCTTTTTCGGACCGGATCCGCTCAATCTGCTTGGTGTTGTCATCCTGACATCTCTTGGTACATGGGGACTGCCGCAGATGGTGCAGAAGTTTTATGCAATTAAGAGTGAAAAGTCCATTTCTACCGGTACAATCGTTTCCACATTCTTTGCGATTGTTGTTGCGGGCGGTTGTTATTTCCTGGGTGGATTCGGCAGACTGTTCTCTTCGCAGATCGATATTGCCGCAAACGGTTATGACAGCATTATTCCGACGATGTTATCGGGACTGCCGGATATATTGATTGCGATTGTTGTGATTCTTGTGCTTTCCGCTTCCATGTCAACTTTGTCTTCCCTGGTGCTGACATCGAGTTCCACAATGACGCTCGACCTTCTCAAAGGCCATGTCATCAAGGACATGGATGAAAAGAAACAGGTTTCCATCATGCGTATGCTGATTGTGGTGTTTATTGCCATATCCGTCGTGATTGCGATTGTCCAGTACAAATCCAACATCACATTCATTGCCCAGCTGATGGGTGTTTCCTGGGGCGCTCTTGCAGGTGCTTTCCTTGCACCGTTCCTGTATGGCTTATACTGGAAGGGAGCTTCAAGAGCAGGCGTATGGTGCAGTTTCCTGTTCTCCACAGTCGTCATGTTAGCGAATATGTTTGTCAAACCGATGTTTCCTGCCATTCTGCAATCGCCGATCAATGCCGGTGCCTTCTGCATGATTGCGGGCTTGGTGATCGTTCCTGTCATCTCTCTTTTCACGCCGAAACCGGATACAGAAGTTGTTGAAAGTGCTTTTGCATGTTATAGTGAAAAAGTGCTGGTTCCGCAAAGCAGCCAGCTTGGAGAGAAGGAAAACTGATCAATGGTTATCGATATTCATACACATACATTTCCGGATAAAATTGCTGCATCGACGGTTCATAAGCTGGGGAATATTGCTCATACATTTCCACAGACCAACGCAACAAATATGCAGCTTTGTGAATCCATGAAAGAGGCAGGAATTGATATTTCAGTCATTCTGCCGGTAGCGACGCATCCGCGGCAGGTGGAAAAAATCAACCTTTCGGCACGGAGAATGAATGATTCCTTTGCGCAAACCGGATTGTTTTCTCTTGGTGCAATGCACCCTGCTTATGAAAACTATGAAGAAGAGCTTGAAAAAATCAAGGAGAGCGGATTGAAAGGAATCAAGCTCCATCCGGTATATCAGGGAATGGATATTGATGATCCTCACTGCATACGCCTGTTAAAAAAGGCGAGGGATCTGGATCTTTTGGTGGTGACACATGCAGGAGAGGATATCGGGTATCCCGGCGTATCGCACTGCTCTCCGAAAATGTGCAGAAATGTTCTGGATCAGATTCCGGATCTGAAATTCGTTCTTGCGCATATGGGCGGCTGGAACCAATGGGATGAGGTGCATAAATATCTTTTGGATACCGATGCATATCTGGATACGGCTTTCTCGGTTTATCCGGTGCATGCGTATGAAGATGCCTATTGGAAAGAGAATCATTTCCATCTGATGCAGAAAGAGGAGTTCCTGGAGATGATCAAGGTGTTTGGTGCAGACCGCATATTGTTCGGAACGGATTGCCCATGGGCAAACCAGAAGGAATATATGGATTTGATGAAGGATCTGCCTTTATCTGAAGAAGAGAGAAATAAAATATTCGGTGAAAATGCCAACAGACTGTTAAAGCTTGTCTGAAATTCTGCAGACAGGCTTTTTCTTCCTATGATATAATGGTACCGTCTGAGGAAAAGAAGCATGCGAAATACAATATTGATTAACGGAATGATTTGGGGTGGAAGCATTCTGATGGCCTGCAATATCATTCGGTATTATAGGTTTATCGTATATGCAAAACAAAGAGGTGTAAAAGACCAGGATCTTTTTTTCCTTTGGACACCGTTCTTTCTGCTTGTTCTTTTTTTGGCAGGATATATAGGAATAGGCTTGTTTGGCGAGCCGGATTATCTTGTTGGGGCAATATTGTTGGGTGGCAGCATATTTGTTTTTCTGATTCTGCGCATCATGCAGCAGATTGCGGAAAGAATCGCCCAGAATGAGGAATTAAAAGCTGCTTTGGATACCGCCGAAAAGGCAAACGAGGCAAAGTCGGCTTTTCTTTCCAATATGTCCCATGATATCCGTACGCCGCTGAATGCAATTATTGGATATACGCATCTTTCTAAAAGGGAAGATATTACCCTTCAGGAGCTGAAAGACAACATGAAACGCATTGAACATTCCGGAAATCATCTTCTGGCATTGATCAATGATGTTCTGGAAATGAGCAGAATCGAAAGCGGAAAGATGGAGCTGATTGAAACAAGAACGGACTTAATCAGAGTTTTGAATGAAACGGAAGACATATTTGCCAACCAGATGGCACAGAAAAACATCCGTTTTCATGTGCAGACAGAAGAGATACGGGAAAGACTGGTTTATTGTGACCGAAACCGCCTGGACCGCATTCTGCTCAACCTTCTCAGCAATGCCTATAAGTTCACGCCGGAAGGAGGAGAAATTACAGTCGTGCTGAAACAGACAGGTAAAACAGAGGATAAAGCTTCCTATGAATTGTCTGTCAAAGATACCGGAATAGGTATGAGCCCATCTTTTGTGGAACACCTGTTTACGCCTTTTGAGAGGGAGCGGACTTCCACCATCAGCCGCATACAGGGTACCGGCCTTGGCTTAAGCATCACCAAAAGCATTGTTTCGCTGATGAAGGGAACCATTGATGTACAAACAGAGGAAGGAAAGGGTACGGTGTTTACCGTTCATCTGACCTTTCGCCTGTATGAAAACCAGGATGAAGTTGTCCAAAAAGAATCGAAAACACGCTCTTATGACTTTTCGGGCATCAAGATACTGCTTGCAGAGGACATGGCTGTCAATCGGGAAATTGCCTCTGCCATATTAATGCATCTGGGCATTGTCGTAGAATCTGTGGAAAACGGATTACAGGCTGTTGAGAAACTGAAACAGGCTGATCCCGGAGAGTTTCAGGCAGTGTTAATGGATATCCAGATGCCGGTTATGGATGGATATGAAGCGGCTAAGGCAATTCGTGCATTACAGGATCCTATGATCAGCCGTATTCCGATTCTGGTCTTAACTGCGAATGCTTTTGCGGAAGACAGGA
Organism: uncultured Erysipelotrichaceae bacterium; assembly: GCA_902766005.1. GTDB lineage: Bacteria > Bacillota_I > Bacilli_A > Erysipelotrichales > Erysipelotrichaceae > Bulleidia. Next base: position 36,260 of record CACXCB010000042.1, read on the forward strand.
AGAAGGCAATTGATGCGGGTATGAACGGGCATGTCTCCAAGCCTGTCAATCCGGATGAGCTTGCAGATTCTTTAGCTTGTGTTTTAGAGGAAGACAATTAGAAAAGAGGATAGAATGTCTGAAATCGTATATGATAAAAAAGTGACCGTCAGGAAAATCATGGAGTTTTTCTCGCTGGAACAATTGACGGGAAACCAATCTGCATTAGACCGTTGGACGGTTGTACCGGATATCAACCGGCCGGGTTTTGAACTGTGTGGTTTTTTCAAGCCGACAGAACCGAGAAGAATTGTCGTGATCGGAAATAAGGAAACACAGTTTATTCAGCAGATGAGCGAAAAAGACCAGAGAGAAAGATATCCGATGCTGACGGATGGATTGACACCATGCATTATCATCACCAAAAATAATGCCCTTCCTCCGATTTTGAAAGAAATAGCCGATGCGAATAATTTCCCGGTTTTACGGACTTCCATGGAAACATTCCGCCTGGTGACGGATATTATTACCTATCTTGATGAGAAGCTTGCTCCTGAAGCGACAATGTCAGGCGTTCTCATGAATGTGTACGGCAGCGGCGTATTATTGACAGGCGAGAGCGGCATGGGCAAATCTGAAACTGCCCTTGACTTGATTCGCGATCATCAGGTGCTGATTGCGGATGACCGTGTGGATGTTCAGCATATTCACAATAAAGTCATCGGACATGCACCGGATATTATTAAAGGGCTTTTGGAAATCCGCGGTATCGGTATTATTGATGTTGAAAAGATGTTCGGTGCTTCCGCTCTTGGTGACAGTGTGGAGATCGAACTGGTTATCAAGCTTGTTCCGTATGAAAGAAATGCGGAATACAACCGCATCGGTGATGAGACTATGCGTTATACAAAGATTCTCGATGTTCTGGTGCCGACATTTGTCATCCCTATTACCGCCGGCCGAAATGTGTCAGTGCTTGTGGAATCGGCGGTAACCAACTTCCGTCTGCAGAAGGCAGGCTTCAGCAGTTCTGAGGAAATCCGCAACCGGTTCAAAGACCATGCAGGAGAATAGGATGAATACAACGGCTGTATTGTTTGATCTGGACGGGACACTGATGGACAGCCATCGCATGGTAATTCAGTGTTTTGCACATCTGTTTGAAAAGTACGGGGATATAAAGAATTTTACCCCGGAGATACAGAATGAAGTATTCGGCCCGCCGCTGCATGTAGAGATGGAAAAACACTTTCAAAATCAGGACCCGGATTTCATGGTACGGGAGTATCGGGATTTTCAGCAGTCTCAGACATGGGATGATGTGATGGAGTTGTTTCCGCATGCGATTGAGACATTATCCTTTCTGCAGAAAAATAAAATCCTCATGGGAATTGTGTCTTCACGGATCACGAATTCTTGCAATGAGTGGCTGCATAAATTCGGTATAGCTTCCTATTTTTCGGTAGTTTTGGGCAGAGATCTTTTTGAAAAGGCCAAACCGGACCCGGATGGCATACTGGATGCGTGCAGAATACTGCATGCCGAGCCGAAACAGTGCATATATGTCGGGGACAATGCTTCGGATGTGATAGCTGCAAAAAGAGCAGGGGTATATTCCGTAGGTTTCATTTCAGAGGAATCTGCCAGAGAAGCCATTCTGAAAACAGATCCGGATGCATGTATCCGTGATCTGATTGAATTAATTGATATTGTGAAAGGAAGATAAAATGAATATTCAGAAGGATTATGAGGCCATTATCCAATGGAAAAAGCAGGAACATCATATCAACGGATGGAATGTCATGGACCTGAGTTGTGAGGGCCTTTTGGAAGAGACGGAAACAAATAATGTCAAAGCATGTATCGAGGCAATGAAAGGATGCATGCTGGAGGGAGATTCCTTTCTGACGGATGAAAATCTGAAAACCAGAAAGTTTGCGGTCAGATACTATTGTGATAATCTGAGCGAGAGCCGTAGAAAGATGTTCTGGTGAGATATGTTTTATTGGGGTAATTCCGTTTCCAGCATGCAGACGGAAGGCGGCTGGAATGAAGGTGGAAAGTCATTATCCGTATATGATATTGTAGAACCTGCTGAAAACCGCAGTGACTGGCATTTTGCCAATGACAACTATCATCATTTTGAGGAAGACCTGGATCTGATGAAGGATCTGGGAATGAATATGTACCGCATACAGATTTCCTGGTCCAGGTGTGTAAAGGACGGGGATGGTGAATGGAATGAGGAAGGCCTGCAGTATTATGACAGGCTGATTGATGCCATGATTGAAAGAGGCCTTGAACCGATGGTATGCCTGTATCATTTTGACATGCCTCTTGCCTTGGCTGAAAAGCATAACGGCTTTTTGTCAAGATATGTAGTGGATGCATTTGTACGTTTCGGCAAGGGGATCATCGATCGCTTTGCTTCCAAAGTAAAATACTGGCTGACCTTCAATGAGCAGAACCTGTATTGGCAGCCGGCGATCGCCTTCAGGATTGCCGGATACCTGCAGGGAGATAAGACAGTGGATGAACTGTATCAGATCGGCCATCATGTCATGGTTGCCCATGTCAAAATGGTAAAGTACCTGCATGAAACAACCGATGCACACATCGGCGGAATGCTTGCTTACAGTGAAGTGTATCCGGCAACATGCAGACCGGAAGATATCCAGGCAGCAAGAAAATGGGATACCTTCTGCAACAGGACATTATTGGATGTATTCGCAAAGGGAGAGTATTCCCGTGAGATGATGCAATGGGTGAAAACCCATAACATCGATATGGATGTCACGGAAGAAGATTTGGAACTGTTCAGAAATCATCATGAAGATTATCTGGCATTCAGCTATTACTCTTCGAGCACACTTGATGCTTCTTCCATTCCTGCAGATACAACCCCGAATTACTATATGATGTATGGTAAAAAGGATAATCCATATCTGCAGACAACAGAATGGAATTGGCAGATTGATCCGCTCGGATTCAGGGATGTCCTGAACAAGATTTACCAGAATTATCATCTTCCTGTCTTTCCGATAGAAAACGGCATCGGTGTGCAGGAAGAATGGGACGGTATTCACGAGATAGAAGATGATTACCGCATTGATTATCATAAAAATCATATCCGGGCGATGAAAGAAGCAATCCAGACCGACGGTGTGGAAGTGCTCGGATATCTTGGCTGGGGATTAATTGACATTCTGAGCTCGCAAGGAGATATGCGCAAACGCTATGGCGTCGTGTATGTCAATCGTACAAATCATGATTTGCGGGATATGAAAAGGGTGCCGAAAAAGAGCTATCACTGGCTGAAAAAAGTTATCGCTTCAAACGGAGAGGATCTCTGAGACAGCCGGAAACGGCTGCCTTTTTATCAAGAAATGACGTATTTCATAAGACAAAAGGACAGGCTGATAGTATAATTGAAACAGGAGAAGGAAGAATTATGGAAGCAGACGTCAAAAAAGAGTTTATCCAGTGGATATTAAATGATGCCAATATCAAAGAAAATGTGACATATTTTGAAGAACCGCATGAGTTTATTCAGATTGAAGGTGAATATGCAAATGCAATTGTTGATTTTTATCAGGCGCAATTTCTTCTGACAGAACTGACGATTACCGATAAAAAGAACGATGCCATTCTTTTCTATCTGCATTTTGAACTGACAGATCTTGAACATGCAAAAAATCTTTTCAGGGAAATGATGGAATGCTTTGACAAGCAAAAATCCTCGGAAAAGATACGCATCATGATCTGCTGTTCCAGTGCTTTGACTTCCTCTTTCTTTACAACCCGTATCAGGGAAATCTCCGACTACATCAATAAGGACTATGAATTTGAAGCCGTCTCATACAATCTGCTGTTTGAGAAAGGCTTTGACAGCGATATTGTTCTGCTTGCTCCGCAGATTGCATTTCATTTAAAGGAAGTCAAAGCGGTATTGAAGAATGCGATTGTATTGAAAATTCCGGTGAATGTATTTGCTACATATGACTGTCATGCCCTCATTGAGATGGTGGACAAAGTTTTATCCTCGAAAAGGAGCGGCATTGCCCAAGAGATCAGACCGAGCGAGTCGATCAAGCTTCTCAATGATATCAACCTGCTGGTCATCATCGTCATCTGCGAGTTCAATTCCAAGAGAATCATGTACCGCATGTATGAGCATGGGGAAATCGTCCGCGAGAATACCATTCTGAAACAGAAGTACTATATATCCGATCTGGAGGACCTGATTGATGTCCTTTCAACCGTACACAGAATTGATCATATCAGCATCTGCACACCGGGTGTCATCGATAACGGACGCCTGACTTTCAAGGAATCGCAGATTTATGATGTTGATGTTAAATCCAAAATCGAACAGAAGTACAATGTAACATGCTGTCTCGTGAATGATGCCAATGCAATGGCAGTGGGCTTCTATGGCATGAATGAAAAATACAAATGCCTGAGTTTCTATTTCCACCCAAGAGCAGGAAGATTTGCGGGTATCGGCAATGTTATTAACGGCAGACTTCATACGGGCAGAAACAATCTGGCCGGCGAGATGCAGTATCTTGTCAATTCATTGCGCTTCTCGGATGATCCCCAATCCCTTGCTTTGACACCGGAAGGCATGCTGGAACTGCTGACACAGTATATTACCGCAGTAATCAGCTGTGTTGATCCGCAGGCAATCGTCATCTATTGCGATATGCTCGCAGATGTCGAACAGCTGAAAAAGAGACTGTCGAAAACATTCCGTGCAGAGTTTATTCCCGATCTCATCAAAGTGGATGATGTTGTGGAATATATGTTCTATGGCGGCGCATTGTTAGGAATGGAAATGCAATAAAAAATCAGGCAATGCCTGATTTTTCTATTCCCGATACTGCAGATGTTTTTCGTCAATCTTTTTCAAAGTGTTGTCGAGATACCGTTTTGCGACCCATTTAGCCATAGGCAGGTTCTGATCAAGGTAATTGCCGCACTCATCTGCTTTTGCACCGGGGATTTCACCTTCAAAGTCTCTGATAAATGAAAACATCTCAGTCACAAGATCAACAATATCCCTTGAAGAAAGATCTCCTTCCAATAACAGATAGAAACCTGTTCTGCAGCCCATCGGTCCGAAGTAGACGGTTCTGTCTTTCCATAGCGAATGGTTTCTCATAAACGTTGCACCGAGATGCTCGATTGTATGGGTTTCCGCTGTGTTTAACACCGGCTCCTTATTCGGGGTGGTCAAACGAAGATCAAAGGTAGTGATGACGGTATCCTTGAACCTGTCTTTGCGGGATACATAGATTCCCGGTTCCAGGACAAGATGGTTTACGGTAAAGCTTGCTATTTTTTCCATTATTCTTTCTCCATTGTTACAGTATACAGGAAAAAAAGAGGAATTGTTCCATAAATCTGATTGTGTTTATCATTTGTTGTGATATAATACATACGCAAAAAAGCGAAAGGAGTATTCTGATGCTTGACGCATTGTTAATGATTGTATCGGCAGCCTTGATTATTTTATCCTTGTTGCAGAGCGGAAAATCTGATGGTATTTCAGGTGCGTTTACCGGAAACGGCGGATTGAACTTATTTGCCAACACGAAGGAAAGAGGATCTGAAAAAGTGATCTCAAATATGACATTGGTGCTTGGAATCGTATTCTTTGCATTGGTGATTTTAATCAGGATCGTTTAATTTGGCCGGTATAGACCGGTTTTTCATTTGGAGAAGAATATGCAGGAACTGAAAGAAAAAATTCTATCATATCTGGACAGCCAGAAACTGAAGAACAAGAGAAAAAAAGATGATATATATAACGCACTCGGCTTAAAGACGACAAGTGATTTTGTCATGCTGGAGAAGGCCTTGGATGAGCTGGAGAAAGATCTGCTGGTTGTCAGAGGTCTCGAGAACGTTTATTCCAACCGCATACAGGCAGGCTATCTGGAAGGAAAGCTTTCCATCAATTCCAGAGGAATCGGCTTTGTCGATTTTGAGGATCAGGATTCTGTCCGCATCGAACCGGAAGACCAGATGGATGCTTTGGATGGGGATACCGTTCTTGTGGATACCCGCAGGGGAATTGTTTTACAGATTCTTGATCATGAGAAAAAATATGTCGTCGGCACATATGTCAAGGAAAGGGACAAGATCAGGCTTGTCCTTGATGATGATAAGCTGAAAGACCGTTCCCTCGGTTTCCAGGGACCACGTTTTAAAGCGGTTGAAGGCTTGAAGGTATTATGCAAGATTGAATCCTATGGGAAAAAGCTCATTGTCAGTATTGACAGGGTTATCGGTCATAAGGATGATCCGGGTGTTGACATTATGGGCATACTTCTCGGAAGGGATATTGATCCGGAATTCCCGGATGAGGCAAATATCCAGGCCGAGGACATGCAGGATTATGTCAGTGAAGAAGAGAAAGAAGGGCGTACAGATCTTACCGGTGAAAACATTGTCACCATCGACGGTGATACGTCTAAGGACTATGATGATGCGGTAGGCTGTTACAGAACGGAAGATGGCTATGTTTTGAAAGTCAATATTGCCGATGTCTCACACTATATCACGGAAGACAGTCCGCTGGATCTTGAGGCAAGAAGCAGAGGCTGTTCCACATATGCGCTGAACACGGTTGTTCCGATGCTTCCGCATGTCATCAGCAACGGCATTTGCAGCCTGAACCCGGAAGTCGAAAGACTGACAATCACTTGCGAAATGAATGTCAGCACGGATGGTGAAATCAGGGATTATAAGATCTATCCGAGTGTCATCTGTTCCAAGGCACGCATGACATACCATGATGTCAATGAGATCCTGGACGGGGATGAATATCTGATGGAAAAATATGCATTCCTGGGAACGCTATTTGATGATCTGTGTGACTGTGCCGATGCCATCCGCAAAAAGAGAACAAAGAAGGGGGCAATCGATTTTGCAAGCTCTGAAACAGAAATCGAACTGGATGCATTCGGAAAACCGCTGGATGTACATGCAAGAGAGCTTGGACATGCAGAAGAGATTATTGAAGATTGCATGATCGCTGCCAATGTATGTGTAGCCAATTTCCTGAAGTGGCAGGAAATTCCGGCTATTTATCGTGTACATGATGCACCGAAGAGAAAGAAGATGAAGGACTTTGTCACCCTTTCCGAGTTCATGGGACATAAGTATGTGCTTGCACAGGGACCTGTACACGCTACCGAAATTCAGAACTATCTCAATTCGATCAAAGCGGAGGAATCCTATCCGATCATCAGCACGATGCTGTTAAGGTGCATGCAGAAGGCAAAGTATTCGAACAGATGCAGCGGGCACTTCGGTCTTGGTGAGGATGAATACCTGCATTTTACTTCCCCGATCAGAAGATATCCGGATCTGATTGTACACCGCATGCTCAGAAAGTACAGTTTCGAAGGTTGTGAAAGCCTTGAAGAAAGAGCCATTGATGAGCAGAAGTGCAGCGAATATGCAGAAAGTTCCTCTCTCAGGGAAAGGGAATCACAGGAAGCAGAATATGCCTGTGAAGACTACAAGAAGGCACAGTTCATGGAAGAGCATATCGGTGAAGAATATGAAGGCATCATTACCAGTGTTACTTCCTTCGGCTTCTATGTGGAACTGCCGAATACCATCGAAGGACTTGTCAGAGTGCATTCGCTGGATGATGATTTCTACAACTATGATGAAGAACTGTTACAGTTTGTCGGGGAAATGACCGGAAATGTGTATAAGATCGGCCAGAAGGTGAAAGTTACGGTTCTTTCTGCAGATTCTTCCAAAGGCACAGTTGACTTTACAATCGGCAAAAAGGTCATGAGGCCAAGGACAAACCGCGAGCATAGGACTTTTGAAAGAGAAAAGAGAGACCGTCAGTTCAGCAGGGATCGCGGACCGGAAAGAAAGCGTTCTTTCAACAGGGATCGCAATTCCGACAGGGGACGTACTGCCAACAGGGACCGCAGGTCTGATAAAGGTAGAAGAAATGAAAGACAAGGAAAAAACAGTCGTTTTCAATCGCCGCGCAACTCATGATTATTTCTTAGAAGAAAAGTATGAATGCGGACTTGTACTTACAGGAACGGAAATCAAATCCATCCGTGACGGCAGGGTACAGTTCAAGGATTCCTATATTTCCATCGTCAAAGGAGAGGCATGGATCAAGGGAATGCATATTTCCCCATACCGCTTCGGCAACATCTTCAATGTGGATGAGGAACGGGATCGCAAACTGCTGATGCATAAATACGAAATCCGCAAGATTTACCAGAAGGTGAAAACCAAAGGATATACGCTTGTGCCGGTCAGAATGTATCTGAAAAACGGCAAGGCAAAACTGGAGATTGCCTTAGCGAAAGGCAAGAACCTATATGACAAGCGTGAGACTTCCAAGCTGAGAGATGCCAAACGCGAAATGGCAAAAGCGATGAAGTACAAAGGATAAGCACAGGACAATCTGTGCTTTTTTTACAAATCACCTGTGAATTCTGCTATACTTTACAGGTATGAAAACCGTTATACAAAGAGTGAGTGAAGCTTCTGTCACAATCGAAGGAGATGTGAGGGGGAGCATACAGCAGGGATATCTGTTGCTTGTGGGTATTTCTGATGAAGATGATGAAACTGTCGTGAAAAAAATGGCGGATAAAATCCGCAAGCTGAGGATCTTTGAAGATGAAAACGGAAAGATGAATCTTTCCATTGAACAGATCGGCGGCGCAATTCTTTCCATATCCCAGTTTACTTTGTATGCAGACTGCCACAAAGGAAACAGGCCGGGATTTGACAAAGCGGGAAAGCCGGCACATGCCGAAAAACTGTATCTGTATTTCAATCAGGTACTGAGAGACATGGGTATTCAGGTAGAAGAAGGCATATTCGGAGCGGATATGAAAGTCAGGCTTTTGAATGACGGACCGGTAACGATCCTGCTCGATTCGCAGGAATTGAAAATGTAAGAGATCTTTAAGAGGGCTGCTTATGATTCAGGAAGAATACGGACTGAACGACATTGTAGAAATGAAAAAAGAACATCCATGCCACAAATCCAAATACTGGAAAATCATCCGCATGGGTGCCGACATCAAAATCAAATGCCAGGGATGTGGGGCGGTAGTCATGTTTCCGCGGCGTGAGTTTGAAAAAAAGTGTAAAAGGATGATAGAAAAAGCACCAAAAGAGACAGGAGAGGAATAAAGAATATGGCTCTGACAGCAGGAATTGTGGGCTTGCCGAATGTCGGTAAATCCACCTTGTTTAATGCAATTACAAACAGCCAGGTACTGGCAGAAAACTATCCGTTTGCGACAATCCAGCCCAATGTAGGCGTTGTCGAAGTGCCGGATGCACGCATGGAAGAAATCGTAAAACTCTTCCATCCAAAGAGAACGATTTACACAACCTTTGAGTTTACTGATATTGCAGGTTTGGTCAAAGGAGCTTCCAAAGGCGAAGGACTGGGAAACCAGTTCCTCGCAAATATCCGTCAGACAGATGCGATTGTGCACGTAGTAAGATGTTTTGATGATGCAAATATCGAACATGTGGAAGGATCGGTCGATCCTGTAAGGGATATTGAAGTCATTAATCTTGAACTCTGCATTGCGGATCTCGATACTGTTACCAACCGTATCGGCAGGGTGGAAAAGAAAGCCAAGACAAAAGACAAGGATGCAATGAGGGAATATGATATCCTGATGAAATGCAAGAAAGCACTGGAACAGGGAACACCTGTACGGATGCTGGAAACGGATGACAATGAAAGGATGCTGATTAAAGGATATGGATTACTGACAGCCAAACCTGTCATCTATGTCGCAAATATGAGTGATGAAGGCATTGCCGATCCGGAAAGTGTATCCTATTATCAGGCGGTAAAGGAATATGCTGAAAAAGAAAACAGCGAATGCATCGCTATCTGTGCAAAGATGGAAGAGGAATTATCCGGCTTGGATAAAGAGGAAAAAAGAGCATTCCTGGATGATTTGGGTATTCAGGAATCCGGCTTGGATCAGATTATCCAGGCAGCCTATCATTTGCTTGGCTTGCGCACGTTCTTCACTGTAGGCGAGCCGGAATGCAGGGCATGGACTTTCAAAAAAGGCATGAAAGCACCACAGTGTGCCGGCGTCATTCATACGGATTTTGAAAAAGGATTTATTCGTGCAGAAATCTATTCCTATGAAGATCTGATGGAGTATAAAACAGAGCAGTCCTTGAAGGAGCATGGAAAGATCCGTCTCGAAGGAAAAGAATATCTGATGAAAGACGGAGATATCGTATTTTTCAGATTTAATGTCTAAAATTTCTGTGAAAAAACTCATGAACAACGATCAAATTCTATACATATTTTTAAATGAGTGATAAAATAAATTTAGAAAAGTTTTGGAGGTATCGAAAATGAAACTTATTCTTGCAATCGTGTCAAATGATGATGCATCTGCTGTTACTTCTGCATTGACA
>CACXCB010000043.1 GCA_902766005.1 uncultured Erysipelotrichaceae bacterium
TCCTCGACATATCTGTTAAAGTATTCGACATATTGGGAATACTGATAGCCAGCCGGATTATCTCTTTTGTATTCAGTCCAGAGGTAGAAGAGATTGGCTTTGCTTCCTTTTTCCATCAGCCTGTCATAGACCCTTTGGAAGTCAGGAAGTGGCACCTCTTTACGACGAATGCTATCCGGCGGATAGATGATGTCCAGGAGTTTCTGTGGCTCCATTTGTATCAGGTCATCAAAGGATAGTCCTGATTGTCGATAGCGGTTCAGAATAAGCTGGACCGTGCTGGTGCCAATTCCATATCTGAGGCGGCATTCTCTTACAGAAGATCCTGCCTCACGCATTTGGATGACACCAATAACAGTTGTGTAGTTCTGCATATTTTTCTCCTTTCATAACTACACAACAATGTTACGAAAAAAGATGTGTACCGTTAAGCCGGAAACGTGTACCGTTGGTCCGGAATCAATGTACCGTTCTTATCGGAAATGGTGTACCGTTAAGCCGAAATTTGCAGTTTATGGAGATGCATTCATAAAAACGATGTATAATATTTGTAAAAATAAACTGTTTGTTTTGATTTGACAGTATAACTTCTTATTGCTCTATCGACAGGACTAAATTTTAAATAATTAGAGCATTTACAAAGTGGAGTAAAAAAGTATTGGGAAGTGCAAGATATGAATATAAAGATTCAGAAGTATAATCCATTAAAAAAATTAAATGATAATCAGCATTGTATACCTGTAATCACTGTAATTAAAAAGAAAATATATAGAGTGAATGGCTGGAATAGTCTTTTTAAAATTTTGATGTTTTCTTATTGTTATAAAAACCACAACATGTCAAAAGTAGAAAAAGATATTGGTATTGCAAAACCGAAATTTAAAAACAGAGTACTTATTTCAGACCAAGTAGAGGAATCAGAAAACTATACGAAATTTTCTCCTGATTTATATATTCGTGTTTTCCGTTCGGATCTATATAATTTCGCAATGTTAAACATAATTTTTCATTATATAGAAAGACCTGATTTTGCAGTATATTATGTAAAATATGAAAACGAAGATGAGTTGGCAGATCTTGATGATAAATGTAATGAACTTGAGGAAAAATTAATTAATGAAAAATGCAAAAGAGGTTCTTCAAAATATCTTATTGCCCACATTAATGGAAAAGTTCTTAGTTCTAAAGAAAAATTCTACAGAAGAATTGAAAAAGAATTCGATAATAGAACTTTAATTGGTGATATTGACATTGGAGATGATGAAGCACTTCTCAAAGAATTTATGCATCAAAATATACTAAAGCTTAAGCAGGGGGATTTATTCATTGATCATGAAAAAGTATTTGCATATGGATTGATTCGTGTTGCTTTAAAATACTATTCAGCCAAGACTTTCTGGCCGTATTTGAAAACCGAGTATGATATAGACATTCAGGCAAACTATCAAAATACAATCAATGAAAAGTTTAAGCAGATCATGAAGAAGTATGACAAGCTGTATGATGATGAGGCTTCAAACTTCATACAGAATATGTGTATGCATGCTTTCGTTTGTGACAAATGTGCTGATCAATTCTTTGATTATATGTTCGATTTTTGGAGACTGGATTTATCCAGAAACATTGAAAACAGCAGAGATGATGAAGGAAATGATTTATTTGATATTTTGATCGAAGAAATCGGAGAGAACGTTCAAGATATAATGATGCATACTACGATGGCTCTCAAGATGAATCCGGTTGGTTGTAAGATCAGATTTAGAAATATTCTTCGGATGATTGATGGTAGTTACTGGAATGATGAAGATTATTCTGATAGCAAAAACAGAATCACAATTCTGTTTAATGCATGGAAGAATAAACCCAACAGTTTATTTCAAAAAGAAATCAAAAGATCAGCAGTTGGAAGACAGTATGGTAGAGGCGAAAAATTATTATCAAAGCCTACAATCACCTATGATCCTTCAAAATCAGCATTTTCACTTGTTCTTCCAAAACAAATATTAAAACATTGTACAGATGAAGAACATCCAAAATGGTATGTTACAATTGCAAATGAAACACTCTCTAAAGAACCGATTTTACTAAGAGGAAAAGCTTTCCTATTTACAGAAGAATCCTCAATTGAACTAAAGAATGCACATTTGTTCACTGAAATAGAGATAGTCTTAAAGTCTGAAAGGTTAAACTATTATAGAAAAACAATTAAGCCAGCTGATGTACGTTTCTTTAACACAAGAAACAGAAACCTGGAAATAATTAATGATTATGTTTCCAAAGATATAGCATATCTCTTTGTGAAAAAAGGGGAGGAGATCACATATATTAATGGGACATTTTCACAGACCGATAAATTTTTTGATGAATTTGATATGCACTTCCTTGAACCTTCAGATGGAGATATATTGATTCTTCCGGATGGACATGCATTAGCCATAGGAAGACCGTTATCAGAAGGAATCATTGGTAATAGTCGTATCGGTGGAACCCGAGCATTATTTGAAGACAATGAATACCAAATTACTGCTGATAGAGAAAGGTTATTTTTTAAAACAACAAAGAACAGGTTTAATGGAACACTTTTGAGAATCTATCATAATGGAGTATTGAATACATCAGTAAAACTATCAGACAGGAAATACTTGGAATTTAAACTGGATGAAAGCTTAAATGATATTTACGGATATATTGTAGATCTTCATGATTATATATACGGAAATGGTATCTTTAGAGTGGATCTTGACATTCCGGGAGGCTCAGTCAGGTCATATCCGGTATGTTATATCAAAGGATTTAATTATCAATTTGTTGGTGCTCCATATATATTTAATGAGGTTGGAAAAATCTTATTTCCAACGAACATGCAGCCTGTTATTAATGATGACTGGCTGGTTACTGGTCAGTTTAAATCATTGGAATTCTCTATCAATGAATCATCTAAGGATAAAAATGATTGGGTATCTGAACGGAAGCTGATTATTCCATTTACAATCGGAGAAGAAATAATCAATTTGGAATTTGATTTGCCGGTTCTTTATTGGAAATACAATAAACAGGATGAGTGGCTGATTCAGCAACCTGAAGATATTATGATTAAGTCACTTCCCAATAATATTTACATTACCGGAGACTTGGATTTATCTAATGCTATCATGTATATAACTGATTCAGAAGATATGGGTGAAACAGAAATTAGAGTCAATCATGATACCAAAAATGATCTTTACTATTTTCGCACAGTGGATGTATTGAGTTTCCTTAATAGAGAAAAAACATATCGGGAGTTAAATATCCGGATAAATGATAAAAGCAAAAGATTTTTTAACATTGTATGTAAAAGTGTTGTTAAATCGCAAAGCATTTCAGGAGATTTCAACAATGGAATTATATATGGATACTTCGATATTTTTGGAGATTCTGAATATATGGTCACAATCAAGTACGGTGATGTAATTATCGAAGAAGATGTTCCGGTTATAAATGGTAAATTTGAGGTTGAATGTGATGTTAAAGAAGGTGAACATACAGTATATCTGTATGAGATTGTAGATGATGACAGTGGGTTCGGTTCAATTTCTTATGAATTGGATCATTATACATTAAACATCGTAGATAAGCTTAATTTTAGCGGAAAGACCATAGAAATACAGTATATACGTGACAAACAGAATAAAGTTGCTGATTTGCCACTAAAGAGAGAATATTGTATTAAGAATTTGAAAAGGCTAGATTACAGTGAAGATTTTGAAGATGGAGATATCTACACTTGGTTATATGATTCCAATGATCATGAGACAATGTCTAAGTTTGTTTATTACTCCGGGAGTTTTGGATATTTCAATATGTATGGTTATTATGTAAAGCTTACCGAAGTAATTGTTATTTTTAATAACATGCAAAATTTAAATGAGGTTCTGATTAATACTGCTTTGGAAGATTATTATGAAGGCCTTGAATATAGTCCGGACAAAGAAACTCTGCAGCCAAACAAAAAAGTAATGAATAAATTTGAACGGCGCAGAATTCGTATGATCGATGATGATATGTATACAATTGGCATTCAATTTAGGGGGTAATGAAGATGAGTTTTGATATATTATCTGCTACTAAAAGCATAACAGAAAAATACATCAGGTATTTGAAAACTATGTTTGATATTGAAGATCCTGAATATAAGAAATTGTTTGACCGGAAAATGGCTGAAATGGGGTCATTCTCAAAAGGACCATATCTCGATGTTGTGGATTCATTTCAATCGGGAAGTTCTGTAAAGCAGCTTATTGAAGAAGGTGTTCTTAATAAGGATTTTCAGTTTATCGAAGATGTTTATAGCAAAACACTATACAAACATCAGGAAACCTCAATCAGAAAATTGAAAGATGGCAAAAATGTAGTTGTTTCAACAGGAACAGGATCAGGTAAAACAGAAAGCTTTTTGGTTCCGATTCTGAATTCGTTAATGGATGAAAAAGCAGAGACCGGTAGGTTGTCACCCGGTATACGTGCACTACTGATCTATCCCATGAATGCTTTGGCAAATGATCAGATCAGCAGATTAAGGACGCTGCTGGAGAAATATACTGACATAACATTTGGATCATATACAGGACAAACTGAGGAAAAACAAGATAAGGCACTTTCAAAATACAAATCATTGAATAATGGGAAATCACCGTTGAAGAATGAATTGATTTCCCGTGAAAAAATGAAAGAAACTCCGCCGCATATATTAATTACCAATTACTCTATGCTTGAATATTTGATGTTAAGGCCAAGAGATAATACTCTCTTTCAAGGAGTTTATGCGAATAATTGGAGATTTGTTGTACTGGATGAAGCACATACTTATTCCGGTTCTACGGGAATTGAAGTGTCAATGTTACTAAGACGGTTAAAGGCATATCTTACGAATGATGATATAAGATTTATTTTAACCAGTGCAACATTGGGTGGGGAAAATACCAATCAGGACGTTGCCACTTTTGCATCAAATTTATGTGATGCACCGTTTTATCCGGAAGATGTAATCCGTGCTAGCAGAATCAAACTGATCCAAGATGATGAAAATAGCATTTTCTTATCGACAGAAGATTATCAGGAATTGTCACAAATAGTAGATTCCGGACTAAATGATGACAAAATTCTTAGTGCTTTACAAAATCATTTACATATTCATATTGATACATCAGATTATTCGGAATATTTATTTGATGTATTGTTACGAGATAAAACATTTTGGAAAATAAAGAGATTTTTGACTACACCAAAAACGGTAGCTGAATTATGCAAAACAGTTGATTGGAGTGAAAAACAGGTATCGAATTTTGTTAATGTCGCATCAAAGGCAGTTAAAAACAGAAAAAAGCTTTTTGATGCAAGATATCATATGTTCATTCGTGCTACTGATGGAGTATATGTTACTTTAGGTAACCATAAAGATCTGTCTTTGACCAGGCAAACAACAAAGTATATTGGTGAAGAAGAGTATAAATATTTTGAAATAGTTACATGTAACCAATGTCATGCAATTTATCTTCTCGGTGTAATTGAAAATGAGAACGATGGTAAAAGCTATCTTCATCAGAAAACCAATATAGCAGGAGATAATATCAAGGAGGCTTTTTTACTCGGGGATATTGTGAATGATGACGATGATGATTCACGATTAGAAGATGAACATCTGCAGGTAACTAACTATGAGTTATGCCCGCACTGTGGTTTCATCAGAGAAAGAAATCAAGTTCATAAGAATAAATGCAGCCATGACGAAAAAGATTACATTAGTTTAACCAAAGTCAGACAAAGCCAGAGAACCGGCCGAGTAACAAAATGCCTTAAATGTGAAGGTACTAATAACCAAGGTGTATTAAGATCATTCTTCACCGGACAAGAAGCATCAACAAGCGTTGTAGGTACAGCATTATTTGAAGAACTTCCGAATACAGAGATTCAGAAAGTTGAAGTTCATGCAGACAATGAAGGTTTTGATTTTGATGATGGTTTCGGTAGTGACTATGCAGAAACCGAAGTTAAATCAAAAGCTAAACAGTTTATTGCATTTTCCGATAACAGACAAGCAGCAGCTTTTTTTGCAACTTACTTTTATGAAACCTATCAAGGTTTCTTATATAGTAGAATCGTCTATGATAATGTCAAAAAGCTGGATGAAGATGGCAAACCAATCAGTAATTTTGCTAAAGATATGTCTTCTGTTTTCAGAAATAATAAAGTTTCTGAAATGTTTGATGATACCCCTGATTATCTGAAGGAATCCTGGAAAGCAATTATGAAGGAATTGATTGAAAGCTATTCTAGAAATTCTTTGATTGGTCTAGGTTTAATGAAGATTGATTTTGCTGACAATGTCAAACTGCCGGTAAATGGTTATAAAAAAGGAGCAATATCTTTTAGTGCGGAAGAAATAAGAAATATCAGTCTGAATCTTTTGAGAAGTATGTTTGAGGATAATGCTATTATCCATGGACAGAACTTTACGGAAGCAGATATAGCTTTTTATTCAAATAATGGCTCTGAAAAATCCTATCAATTATCAAGTAGTGATAAATATATCAGGTCATTTGTTCCAAAGACTGATTCAACCACAAATAAAAGATTTGATTATATGCAAAGGGTTCTGTCAGCGAAAGGAATAGAGGTTGGGAGAGAAGATATTCTTAATTTTATGAGTTCGTTGTGGAGAATCATCTTTGAAAAACAAGAAATTATAGCAGATAATGCAGATCATTCAGGAAAAAGAGTTAATTTACAGAAGTTTAAAGTTGTAAATACAAACAAATGGTATCGATGTCCGAAATGTCATAGAATAACTGCTTACAATGTTGAAAATGTGTGCCCTGCATATAAATGTGACGGTATTTTAGATCCTGTTAATGTTAAAGATTTAGAGAAAGATAATCATTATTACAGGATATATAACGAACTTGAAATTCAACCACTGAGAGTAGTTGAACATACCGCACAGTTAAACAGTGAGGAAGCCTATAAACTTCAGGAAAAGTTTAAGAGACAGGAAATAGATGTTCTTTCTTGTTCAACAACATTTGAAATGGGTGTTGATATTGGTGATCTGGAGACTGTTTTTATGAGAAATATGCCACCGACACCTTCTAACTATGTACAAAGAGCAGGACGAGCCGGTCGAAGTATTAAATCTGCAGCGCTTGCATTAACATTCTGCAATAAATCGAATCATGACTTTAGTTTTTTTGAAAATCCGGTATCTATGATTAATGGCGAGATTCAGCCACCGCTATTTAAAGTGGAGAATGAAAAAATAGGTATCAGACATTTATATTCTGCTGCTTTAGCTTTTTTCTGGAGACAGAACTTAGATTATTTTGGAAAAGTCCAAGACTTTTTTGGTGCTGAACAGCCTAATGAAGGATATGAGATATTTAAAAATTATTTAGCTGGAGAACCTTATGAATTGAAAAAATATTTGTTAAAAGCGTTCCCTGATCAACTTATTGAAAAACTTGAAATAAATACATTTGGCTGGACAAGATGGTTATTCGATGAACCTAACATTTCTTATCCAAATTTGAAAAATGTATTTGAGAAATATAGGGCAGAAGTCGATTCACTTTATAATGAAAAAGCAAGGCTGGATGCTGAGAATAGATATAATTCTTCAGTATTATACAGAATTAACACATATACAAAAGAGAATATTATTTCCTTTTTATCAAGAAGTAATATCCTTCCTAAGTACGGGTTCCCGGTTGATACAGTGGAATTGAAAGTAGCCGGAAATAAAAATAAGCCTTTACCTATAGAGCTTTCAAGAGATTTAACTATGGCTATTTCGGAATATGCTCCTGGATGTGAAATCATTGCTGCAGGGAATCTGATTAAGAGCAGGTATATCAAACGAATGCCTAGTAAGCTTTGGAGACAGTTTGATTATGTCCAATGTAGCTCGTGCAGGACATTAAATATTACTATGCATCACGAGGATTCAGATGAACAGTCTATTTTTCAATGCGAACATTGCGGACAGATATTTAGCAAGGGAGAAATAAAGACTTTCTTAATTCCTGAATTTGGATTTGCATCTGAAGCCAAAATTGAAAAGCCTTCTCTAATAAAACCTGATCGCACTTACCGTACTGAGGCTTCAATGGTTGCAGAAGGAAAAACAACCTGGTCAGGCAATTTTACAATCGGTGAACTGGAATTACGTGTCACTACAATTGAAGATGGAGAAATAGCTATATTGAATAAGTCGGATTTCTATGTATGTCCTACTTGTGGTTATACATTAGGAGATTTTGAGGCAAATGCATTTGCTCCATTACTGAAAAGGGAACATAGGAATACAGGTGATTACAAATGCGGCAACGAAAATTTGCATAGATATTCACTTGGTTACAGGTTTAAAACTGATGCATTACATATCAGTATTGATGAGATTTTTGAGTATGAAGAAGCATATTCCATCCTGCAAGCAATTATACTTAGTGCTTGTTCTGTTTTGAATCTTGATAATAATGAAATTTCGGGATGTTTACAGTACACATTATATGATGGAATACCATCTTATGATTTTATTATCTATGATACAACTCCAGGTGGGGCGGGTCATGTCAGGAGATTCGCACGCAGTTCCACAATGAGAGATGTAATTATAGGTGCATATCATAAAGCTAATAACTGTGATTGTGGTGGTGAAGAAGCTGATACATCATGTTACAAATGCTTAAGAACCTATCAAAATCAACAACACCATGACATATTAAAGAGAAAATTTGTTATTCATGGATTGGAAAAGGCGATGCTGTAGTTAAGAAAGTGAATACAATCAAAACTGGGAAAGGATTCATTAAATAGTTTTATACTTCTGGATTTGAAATATTCGCAATTATTATATTTTATATGAACATTGATGTTATAATTGTATACAGTAAGAGAAATTGAAATCCTTTTGAATTTACTTAATCCATTTAGCAGCAAGATGATTCAAAATGATTTTTATACTGTATGGTAGGATGACATGCTTAAAGGTAATCAGCAATACCATAAGATACAATTGGGTAGTACGACTATATGAGAGGACAATTATCCCATGCTTAAAGAGCAGGAAATCAACTACAGGGTAAAATTTATCAATAACAAAAGTTATTGGTATCATGGTGATTGTGAAATTGGTGATTTAGTATACTGCAATGGAAGTCAGGAGGGAATACTTGGTAAAGTTGTAGAAACAAGCCAAAGAGTTTTTGCAATGTGTTCAATTATTTCTGTTGTTGGTCATATTCAGCTTGAAAATAAAGATGACATTATTGATCTTTGGAATGATCTGAATAAAGAAGAAAGAAACAAAATATTGGAAGCTCTTTCTGCGAAGGAACCTTATACCAAAGATAAGTTTATTAATAGTGTATCCAATTTCTGGACAGTAAAAGGGAGCGAAGGTATGGAATGGAAAGATTTCCTTCCCTTCGTTCTTTCATATGCTCAAACGTGGAAACCGGAAATCCCGGAATCCTACGATAGCGAATTTGAATGCTTTAATGGATTCAAATGGGAGAGAATAGAAATAATACCTGAAGCAGAGGAATTGAAGTATGACTTTTTGATTAACGGAGTTCTTTATGGAACTGCTGAGATGATTGCCGATATTAGAGACAGATATGAGCTGAAAGAAGTTACTGAATTCCTGAATGGCATCTACCGTGCAACATTCAATGAAATAGATATCATGAGAGAATATCCATCCTGTAAAGCAGCATTTTTCTCAATAAATGGTTATAGTGCAACTGCTGTCTATTCGGAAAGTGGATATCCGTATCTGACTAAAGCTGTACATACTCCTGTAAAACTGAATCATGGAGAAGATTATTCTTTCATTAGCCATTATTATCCGGATGAGATATTTCGTGATTCAACATCCGGATTTGAAACCGGTAAATTTGATGTGAGTTTCAATGCACCGTTTGATAAAGAATTTCGGTCTTTGGATTATGTCATGAAAAGAGATGACATTCTATATCAAATGAAGGGGATTGATTATATGTCTCCGCCTGAAACAAAAGATGCTGACTGGAGTTATCAAACAGATGAGAATGAAGTCATCCTCAATCGCTATAAAGGAAAAAAGAAAGAAGTTATATTTCCTGAAGAACTGGAAGGAAAAAAGGTAATTGGCATTGCATCCCGCTTTGGAAAAGAAGATGACTCCTATACAAAATTACAGAGCATAACAATTCCTGAAGGATACAGGTATATTGGAGCATATGCATTTTGCGGATGCAGGAAACTGATAAATGTTAATCTCCCCTCATCTTTGGAGATGATCGGGGATGGAGCTTTTCTGAAATGTGCAAATCTAAAAGAAATTACTATCCCTAAATCAGTCCGATACATAAGGCATAATTACGATGATTCCTATGGCGGAAGGTATATGTTTCATGGTTGTAGCAAACTGGAGAGGGCATATATTTATAAAGGCTTAGATTATAAAAAAGGTGTTCCTTTTGAAGGGAGAACAAAAGTCTGTCTGAAGAATTATGAGAAAAAAGATAAACAGGTTAAAAGATTGCTGATTGATACAAGAATGAAAGATTTGGAAGCATGGCCTACGCTGGAAGTGTATGTAGGGCAAATACTGACAATTCATCTTGACATGGAAGCTCATCACATTGAGCTATATACGCCCTATCATGAATATGCAGGGCTTATTGTAGAAAATGATGATTGTAATGATTTGACTGAACATTTTTTAAGTACATTCCTTGATCATAGCAGATTTCTTATTATTTCAGAAAAGATGCAATGCTATGATGATATTATAAGTGAGGCAGAAGCTGTGTTCTGTTAATGATAAAGATAACATTAAGACCTGAAAGCTGAATATATTAGAAAACTATTGATAAACAAAGTTTAATCTTACTGAAAAGCCAATAAAAATCATTTCATTGTGCACATACACGTACAGTGAGTATACCATCTTTCTGCTATCCTAATACTGGGAAAGTTAAAGATGAAAATGAATTTGCAAGACATTAACTTCTTGATATAAAAGCCAAAGAAAATACTGAGAAGAGGAGAATGAATATGGAGCTGCATGTATTGTTTGAAACAAATGAAGAGCAAGAATACTACAAATGTGAAGATGTTGAATCTGATTTTTATCGAATGATCGGTGAAAGGTTACAGGGAATGAGTGTTCCTAATGTGATTAAAATTACTGTTGAGGAATATCCGGGAAAAGAAATTGAATATGAAGTCAGTGAGAGGGGATCTTTCAAAAAGAATGGTGTTGAATATCCCAGCATGTATGTTATTGAAAGAGTTGATACGATTCATGATGAACTTGATCCTTCAGATGACTATCGTCATGTTTTTCTGACTTGCATTAATCCTGAATCGAATAATTATAAATATTATGAGATTATTCCTTCAGAAGAAGATTTCTTTACAGTCAGGTTTGGAAGAATGAATGAGAATCTTCTTTCATTTACTCCATCAGGAAGAACGACACATGAACCGTATGAATCCAGAATGTACTGGATCCGTTATTATGAGAAGCTAAGCAAAGGCTATGTTGATAATAGTGATATCTATATTGCATGCCGCTCCAATAAAACTCTCAGAAGAAAAAAGGATGCATCCGGAAATCTTACTCCGGTATCAAAATCTCTGGAGGAGAAACTTTACTATGATCTGATGTCCTATTCCAAGAAGGTTGTAGAAGAGAATATTATGGTAAGTAAGATGACTACATCCCAATTGGAACGGTACAATACACTTTACTTTGAACTCTGTGGTACCAGAAATCTTGAAGAATTCAACCGTATTCTCCTGGAACTCTATAGTATCTGTCCAAGAAAAATATCTGATGTTTCTTCTCAAATGGCTTCCAATGCGGCAGGTAGAAGAGAGATTCTTGAAAAGGAAAAAGATCTTAATGCATCAATCAATGCGGTTTTCGGTATGAATACAGAAGAAAACAGACTCAGAGACAACCCTTTCACAAGCATGGATATTGAATTATATGCAGCTACTTATGAACAGAGGAAACATGTTCTTGATCATCTTTATGATGAACTCAAGCCAAAGGTCAGAAATATCTATCGTGTAATTCCGAGAAAACAGAAGGAAAAATTTGAACAATACCTTTCTGATCATCACATTGAGATAATTAAGGAATTATGGCATGGAAGCAGAAACGAAAACTGGCTTTCCATCATTGAAAAAAGCCTTCTTCTTTATCCGGATGCTGTGATCACGGGAAAGATGTTTGGTGACGGTATTTATTTTGCATCCGACATTTACAAATCCTTAAACTATACCTCCATGAAAGGGTCCTATTGGTCAAAGGGTACTGCATCTGTCGGGTATATGGGATTGTTTGCAACTGCATATGGTGAACCACTCAAAGTGACAGCACCTAAAACATATCGTGAAGATGACCTTATTAAAGCAAATAAAAATTGTATCCACGCGGAAGCAGGTCAGTATCTGAGAAATGATGAGATTGTCTTCTATAACGAAGATGCAGTTCTTCTTAACTACATTGTAGAGTTTAAAACAGAAGATTAGGGAAGGGTATTTATTCATGAGAAATATTTCAAAGAGTTCATATACACAATATCTGAAATGCCCAAAGATGTTGTGGTACAACATGAATGGTTATGAGCGTGTTGTCAGCGAGCATACACAGAGAACACTTGATAATGGTATTGAATTCGGAATTATGGCACAGTCATATTTCGGAAAGTGTGTAGTTGTTCAAAGAGAAGCTGATAAATCCATGGTTGAACAAACCAAAGTGTTTCTGGAAGCAGGGGAAGAAAATATCGCAGAAGCGACTTTTGTCGCTAACGGGGGTTATTGCCAGGTAGATATTCTTCATAAAAACGAGAAAGGAAATTACGATATTGTAGAAGTAAAATCATCATCCCAGATCCAGTCCTATTATCTTGATGATGTCGCTTTTCAGTATTACGTTGTGAAAGATTGTGTGAAGGTTGAGCGTTGCTTCGTTTTACATTTGAATTCGAATTACAGAAGACATGGCGATCTGACAAATGATCTGTTTGTACTGGAAGACATTACAAAAAAGGTGCTGGAATTACAAAAACCAAAGGTAAAGAAAACAAAGAAAAAAGGAGAACCTCAAGAGGATCCGAATAAAGAGCTGATCAAAGAAGCAATAGATGATATTAATACGCTTCTTGATGGTGATCTTCCGGATATACGGATACATTCAGGATGTGATGCGCAATGGGAATGCCCATTTATGAATGATTGCATTTCCACTCTGTCACAACAAGAACAGGAACTGGTTTCCTGTGAGGATCTGACATGGAAACAGCGTATTAAATGTCTTGAAAAGGGAGAGATGGTTTATCCCAAGGGTAAAGAAGTATTGAAAATGGCTGATGATGAAGTCATTTTGAAAAAAGAGGGAATTAAAGAATTCCTTGATACTGTCAGGTATCCACTTTATCTGCTGGATTTTGAAGCAATACAGAATATTGTACCTCAATACGATAACCAGAAACCATGGCAGCAAACACCATTTCAGTATTCTTTACATATCATGCATTCTCCTGATGATGAAGAAGCAGATTTAATTCACAAAGAATTCTTATGGACGGAAGAAAGTGATCCAAGACCTGCTCTGGTAAAACAGTTGATTTCTGATATTCCGGCAGATGCTTGTGTCATGGCTTACAATATGATGTTTGAAAAAATGGTTATTGCCGATCTTGCTATTGTATATCCGGAATATGCAGATCATCTTAACGCGATTCATGAGCATTGTATTGATCTTATGGTCCCGTTTAAGAAACAGGATTATTACAAAGGGGACATGAGAGGATCATATTCTATTAAAAAAGTTCTTCCGAGTTGTTTTCCCAATGATCCAAAATTAGATTATCATAACCTGGAAGAAGTTCAAAACGGTACTATGGCTCAGGAAAAGTATCTTGAATTAATCAGGATGGAACCCGGAGAAGAGAAGGAAAACCTGAAACATAATATGTTGAAATATTGTGAACTAGATACTTATGCCATGTTTAAAGTTCTTAAATTCTTATATGCACTTTTGAAATGAGTATCATAGGAATATTTTTTACAATAACTGTATGAGAGTATTGTATAAAAGGAAGGAGAAAGAAAATGTATCCGGAAGATAATAGAACAGATGATTTAAGAGAGAAATTGAGAGACTATTATGGAACAGCCATGACATCGGGAATGTCAATGGCAGTCATCGATCTTACAAGAATTGATAATATGAGTGATGAAGAGATCGAAAGAGAGGCCAGGAAGAATCGGATTAAGTAATTGATATTGAATTTACCGTATACGTATTACTTTCTTAGTACATAATTTTGTAGAATAGTATAAATATAATTTAGTATTAGAACGGAGTTTCAAATGAAAATAATTCACCTGTCAGATTTACATATAGGAAAACGTGTAAATGAGTTTTCAATGCTTGAGGATCAAGAGATCATTCTTAAAAAGATTTTACAGATTCTGGATGAAGAAAAACCGGACGCTGTAATTATAGCAGGAGATGTTTATGATAAAGCAGTACCTTCAGCTGAGGCAGTTGAGATGTTTGATGAATTCCTAGTGTCTCTTTCAAAAAGAAGACTTCAAGTATTGATTATCAGTGGAAATCATGATTCACCAGAAAGACTGGCTTTTGGTAACAGACTGATTGATGCTTCAGGAATCCATCTTTCACCTGTATACAATGGGAAAGTAAATCCATTAACATTGGAAGATGAATATGGGTCTGTTGATTTTTACATGTTGCCATTTATTAAACCTGGCAATGTACGCAGATTCTTTCCGGAAGAAGATATCAGCACATATACTGATGCGGTAAGAGTTGCAATTAACAAAATGAACGTAAATACTGACCATAGAAATGTTCTTATCACACACCAGTTTGTAACAGGAGCCTCCCGATCTGAATCGGAAGAAATATCTGTAGGTGGATCTGATAATGTTGATGCATCTATATTTGAGATATTTGATTATGTAGCATTAGGTCACATTCACGGCCCGCAGAACATCGGGACTGAGCGTATTCGCTACTGCGGTACACCATTAAAATATTCTTTTTCAGAGGCAAAACATCAAAAATCCGTAACTGTTGTGCAATTATCTGAAAAAGGAAGAATATGTGTAAGCACAATACCGCTGGTACCTAAAAGAAACATGGTTGAACTTAAAGGAACATTTGCAGAACTTACAGATAAAAACTTTTATAAAGATACTAATTGGCAGGATGATTACATACATATTACATTAATCGATGAAGAAGACATACCGAATGCTGTTTCGAAACTACAGATTATTTATCATAATCTTATGAAGCTTGACTATGACAACAAACGTACAAGAAATCAAAACAAAGTTGAAGAAATTGCTGATGTGGATAATAAGTCACCTCTGGAACTGTTCGAAGAATTGTATGAGTTGCAAAATGGTGTGAAGATGAGCACAGTACAATCAGACTATATGACACAAATGATAGAAGAAATCTGGGGGCAGGAAAGATGAGACCTTTAGAAATGGTTATGTCCGCATTCGGACCATATGCAGGATGTGTTACATTACAATTTGATAAACTTGGAAAACAAGGATTATATCTGATTACAGGTGATACCGGTGCCGGAAAAACGACAATCTTTGATGGAATCGTATATGCTCTTTATGGAAAAGCGAGCGGGCAAAATCGAACTCCTGATATGTTCAGGTCAAAATATGCTGATCCAAGTACACGTACAGAAGTTGCATTGACTTTCGAATATCGTGGTAAAGAATACTTTATAAAAAGAAAACTGGAATACTATCGGCCAAAGTTAAGAGGAAACGGATTTACAAAGGAAGATGCTTATGTTGAATTGCATTATTCGGATGGACGTATTATTACAAAGAAAGAAGATGTTGAAAATGCAATTAAAGAGATAATTGGCATTGATAGAGATCAGTTTGTGCAAATTGCAATGATTGCTCAAGGAGATTTTTTGAAAGTTTTGGTGGCGGATACTAAAGATAGGAAAATAATACTTCAAAAATTATTTCATACAGAAATGTATAATGATCTTCAGGAACGTCTTAAAACGGATACATCGAACCTTAAAAAAGAGAATGAAAAGGCTGATGATAGTATCAAGCAATATATCAATGGTATTGCATGCGAGGAAGAGGATGAACTGTCAGTTGATGTTAAAAAAGCAAAGTCGAATGAATTGACAATGGAGGAAAAAGTCAATCTCATTAAACAATTAATAGAAAAAGACCAGAATAAGAAAAACCAAAAAGATAAGGAAATAGAATTATTAGAAGAAAAAATAAGCAATTGTAAAAAAATCTTGGATATTGCTGAAAATCAACAACAAACAGAAGATTTGATGAAACAGTCTTTAGAAGATCTTGCAAAAGAAGAATCTGCTTTTAAAAGTTACAAAGAAGTCAAAGATGCTCTGGAAAAACGTAAGCCTGAAAGTAAAGCCTTGAATGAAAGGGCAATTGCTCTGAATCAACAATTACCAGAGTATTCGGAACTGGATGAAAAACAGAATCAACTGATACAGTTGAAAGAAGAATTTGAATCGGAAAAACTGAAAATAACTGAAAATGAAAAAAGCATTGCAGATGAGACTGATAAACTGGATGCTCTTAAAGAAGAACAAAAGGGTCTTTCTGGAATTGAAGCACAGAAGACTCTGTTGGAAACAGAGCAAGAAAAACTTACTCGTATTACAGATAATATCAAAACAGTGAAGGAAGATCTGCAGAATATTGAGAGTCTGGAAAAGCAATTAAAGATAAAACAACAAGATTATTTGAATAAACAAACCACAGCACAACGACTAAAACATGAATATGATGAAAAGTATACAGCGTATTTGAATGAACAAGCAGGGATCCTTGCAGAGACATTAATTGAAGGTCATCCGTGCCCGGTTTGTGGTTCTATTCACCATCCACTTCCCGCAAGTAAATCAGAAGACGCTCCAACTAGAGAAGAATTAGATGTACTGAAAAATAAAAGAGAAGAAGCTGAAAGATCTGAAAAGGAAGCCAGCGAACAGGCAGGTACTATAAAAAACAAAATAGAAGAAAAGAAATCTACTGTTGTCCGTTCAACATCTCAGTTATTCGGAATTCATGAATATTCAGAGATTTCAATTTTGCTTCAAAACAAAGAAACTGAAGTAAATAAGCAAAATAATACTCTGAATGAAGCAATTAATGCAGTACAAGCAGAAATTGAAAGAAAGACAGAACTGGATCGATTAATACCAAAATGTCAAGATTATCTGGAATCACTAAAGTCAAGACAAAATGAATTGCGCAGTTGCCATGCAGTAACAAAAACAAAACAAGAGAATGCAAATAAACGTATAGAAGAGCTGAAAGAAAAATTACAATGTTCCTCAAAAGCAGAAGCAGAAGACATGGTCAATGAGCTTCGCAACGCAGCAACAGAAATTGATGAAGCAATTAAAAATGCAGAAGATGATTTAAAAAAATGCGAAATCAAAATTGCTGAATTGAAATCAGCTATCTCTAGTTCAGAGAAGATTTTAAAAGACAGAGTGTCGGTCAATTTAGAAGAACTAAATGAAGAACATGAAAAGTTGATTAATGATAAGAATAATAACACGGAAATTATACAGAAAGTCAAAACTAGATTAACCATCAACTCTGGCATATTACGTAATATTTCTTCGAAGTATGAAGAAAAGTGTGATATTGAATCCAGACTTCAATGGGTGAAAGCTTTATCTGAAACAGCTAATGGATCAATACCGGGTAAAGAAAAAATCATGTTGGAAACATATATCCAGATGACTTATTTCGAAAGAATCATCAGGAGAGCCAATATAAGATTAAATGTGATGACTAATGGGCAATATGAACTGGTCAGAAGGAAGACAGCAGATAATAACAGAAGTCAAAGTGGATTAGATCTTGATGTAATTGATCACAATAACGGCAGTACGAGAAGTGTAAACTCATTGTCCGGGGGAGAATCTTTCAAAGCATCATTATCATTGGCACTTGGGTTATCAGATGAGATTCAGTCATCGGCAGGTGGAATACAATTAGATACAATGTTTGTAGATGAAGGATTTGGTTCACTTGATGAAGAATCTTTACAACAAGCAATCGATGCACTTGCAGGTCTCAGTGAAGGAAATAAGCTGGTAGGAATTATTTCTCATGTGAGTGAACTCAAAAACAGGATTGATAAGCAAATTATTGTCAAAAAAGACAAACTTAGAGGAAGCTCATTTGAGATAATGGTTGATTAATTATTGAGAATTCCTTATAATTTCTTTAAAAAGAAGATATACCAATAAACTTTCACAAGAAGAAAGATGTACTATCAAAAAAAGGAAATGGAGATTTACAATGTTAGAGTTTATTCTTGTTTTTCCTTCAGGAGATGATATTTGCGGGTCTTTTGAGCCTTATGTGAAATATGATTGTATTAGTTATCATTCTGAAGCAGAGTTTAAGGAAATATGTGAGAATAGTTATACCGGCTTAGAT
This sequence comes from uncultured Erysipelotrichaceae bacterium, assembly GCA_902766005.1. Classification (GTDB taxonomy): domain Bacteria; phylum Bacillota_I; class Bacilli_A; order Erysipelotrichales; family Erysipelotrichaceae; genus Bulleidia. Next base: position 18,559 of record CACXCB010000043.1, read on the forward strand.
TTTCTTCGCAACCTTGGTTCTTACTATTCAGGGCAATTAGTAGATAATTGTGATGATGTTATTTTGAAAAAGATATCAGAAATCAAAGATTTTCATTCATTAGAAATGATTACAATTCGTGAAAAGGGCTCTGATTCACTTGGGGGCAAGTTTGATACTGTGTATCATTATTCTTTCATTACAGGAAGAGTAAGCTCGGTTGACATTAAGCAGAATATGATAGATCAATCTAATAAAGTGCTCATATTATTTGATACTACCCTAGAGAACATTGAACGAGTATTGTCTGAAAATGGTTTTATTGATGAATATGAAGTGGTTGATGGTGATAAGGCGATTATTGTTGATAAATCAAGATCTGACCAAATCGTTTCATCTTTAATGCAGATTGGTGAATACGCAGCTATAGAGCTCGAAGATGAAGATGTAACAGAAGCAATTAATGATGATGCTAATTATCCGCTTGATATCAGTAAAGAAGAATTCTTGAAATGGTTGGGAGTCAAATCTGTGAGATCTATAAAAAGCAAGGCCGTAAAAGAGTTTGTTAAGAATTTCTATGATTATGAGTTTTTCAAATTGAATGACACAGAGAATGAACTGGATTTATGGGTAGGATTTTCAGATTATGTAACTATTGATACAACGAAACTAACTGAAGAAAAAATGGAAAAAATCATTCTGGAACATGAACTTATATAGAGTACAGAGCGGAAACAAATGATTGTGTAATGTACAAATGATTCAGAAATAAGCTAATCCAAAATGATTACATATACAAATAAGAAAATCACTATTGATAATGGACAGGAAATTATAATGAAAGCAATTGTGACATTTGATGGAATGACAAAAGAAGATGCAGAAGATTTATTAGAGGAAAATGGCTTTGAAAAAGCGCATTATACCTATTATTGGGATAAAGATAATCATTTAGTATTTGACGCAGATTACATGACGGAATTTGTTATATCACTTGGCGATTCGTGGGAAGTGGCACATTGGGATTTGGTCGAAGAGGAAAACTAGCTGTTTTTATAAGTGTGGAATAGCAGCTTTTCGAATGAGCTTTGCAAAAAAGCCAGAAGGTCATTTTGCCCATCTTTATTAGCAGATTTCTTCTTCAGCCAGAATGAATAAACCGAATATGAAATAACTCCTTCTTTAAATAGCTGACTATGCTTCAGCAATTTAGGAGGGAGTTTTTTTTATATATCATTCAAGTAATGATTAATGGCTTCCTTAATGGATGCCATTAATCTATGTTTTTTATTTGTTATTTACAACTTTAGTTCAGATTATCACAAAAGTAACGCACTGTTAATATGTCAGATACTTTATCTCCATTTTCGGGTTCATCGATAACTTCGTCACCGTTAGCCATACAATTGCGAATGGCATCACAAATGATTTCTAAATTGTCAGAATTATGTCCTGTCTCAGTCATAATATCACCGGCATTAACTTCAATAAAAAACCAACCTTCATCATGTGCGGCGCGCTTTTTAGAGTTAATAATATCTTCATAATATTTAACTGAATACTTAGTATTTTTAGATTTAGAATCTGTTACGAACAAGTGTATATATTGCTTATCCACATCATCTATTATAAGTATATTTTTGTCTATGCAATAGTTGAGCCAAGAAGATGGATCACTGATTGATGTTTCAGAAGTTAACATTTGTCTTTCTACTTGTTCTTCTTCATCTAAATCCACTTCGTCATATTCATCATCATCTTCAAATTCATCTTCGTCAGTATCTATTACTTCTTTTTGTAAAACTGAATAGGACTTTATAGATCCTTCTTCTGCATATCCTGAAGTAATTTCATCACCACCAAAATAGCAAACAATATATGGACCTGGCTCGTCAATCCACTCACTGTCAGCAACCATCATGAAGTTATCTTTTGCTACTTCTAAGCATTGATTTGCAAACTCTTCTACAACATACTGATCTGCAAACCACTCATGATTTCCGTAATCATCACAACAGAAGAATAAAGCATCCGGATTCTCTAAAAACTCATTAAAACCATTGGGGACACATTGTTTCCCAGGATATTGCTCTTGAACATGCTTTTCAATATCACTGAATTTCGTCCATACAGATAAATCATTTACTTTTAAATACATTCTAGTTAAGAACTGCATATATCACCTCTAAAAATATTCTGTTAGTTTAATTATATATATAGATAGAAAAGAAACAATATTGATTTGCAGACTCTGTGAAAAATTATTTTGCAGAAAAACCTGGTAAGTCTTTTCTTTGGGAATCGTTGACCAGAGACGAATAAAATATTGCTTTTAACATTTATAATGAATGTAAATCATAGTAAAATAGAACTATCAATTATTTTAAGATTATAAACATCAGTTTTTCAACAAAGAGGAGGTTGTTTTATGCAGGAAAATTACACCCTAGTACAGGAAGGTTTTCGCCTTTTACTGCAGGTTCTGGCACCATATGTAAGTGATAAAATGAAGAATCAGTATCATAATGACTGGTGGAATCAGGTGATTTACAAGTTGCCGCAAAAATACAATGATTTACCACTGTATGGTGATGATGAATATCTGATCAGTTCACTGGATGTCGCTGCCTGTCTGATTCTTATGAGCAGGGAGTGGAAAGAAGTCTTTGATTATGATCTGGACAGGAAATGTCGTCCTTGGCTGAATGAACTGGTAGCCGTAAGAAATGCTATATCTCATATCGGAATCCAGGATCTTGATCAGCATTCTGCAGAAAGAGCATTGGATACAATGGTACTTCTTTGTAATGAGATAGATGAAGAAACAGCTTCTTCATTGAAAAAGCTGTATGGTGAAGTCCGTTCCAGAGCGAAAGATTATTCGGAACAGGAACAAAAGATCATTTATCGCGGTATTGCACAACCGGATGCTGAATCAAGCAGAGGCGCTTTAAAAGAGGGAAGCCTTCTGCAACTGGAAGGAACAGATGCTGTAAGGAAAACAGAACTGACAAGAAAACTCACTTTTGGTGATAAAACTGTTATCTACCCTGTATATAAAGTCCGCCTGGATCTGCTTTTCTACAATGATCAGAATGACCGTATAGCGACATGGATTTCTGAATATGAAACTGAAAACGGTAAGGACTCATTGACTTCACTGGATAAAGGTTTGTATAACTCTGTTATTCAGGGATTTATTGAAAAGAGTAATCCCGAAGCTATCAATAAAACGCAAAAGAACATGATGCTGGTAGGACAGAATGTACCGGGTGTGACTCTTGCAGACGGAAGAATCGTTGATGGAAACCGAAGATTCACCTGTCTCAGAAGAATACAAAGGGAAACATCTGAACCAATGTATTTTGAAACCATCATCATGGATATGGATATCATAGAAGACCGTAAACAAATCAAACTCTTGGAACTTGCGATTCAGCATGGTGAGGAAAAGCCCGTAGACTATGATGCGATAGACTATGCGATTGGTACTTACAGAGATGTTGTACAGACTAGTCTTCTTACAATTGAAGAATATGCACAAAGTGCTAATGAAGGTGTTTCAGATGTCAAGAAAAGAATCGAAATTGCCGAAGTAATCAATGAATTTCTGGAGTATATCGGTCTTCCCGAACAATACTATGCTGCAAGAGAGTATCAGGTTTATGATTTGTTCAAGGAGATGGTTCCGGCAATCAGAAAACTTGCTCCTGAAGAACAGGAACAGACCAAAATCATTGCATTTAACAATGTGATTATGCATGCTGCAGGTGATCAAAGAAAGTTCATACGTGATATCAAGATGATGATTCGTTCGGATACATTTAAACCGTATCTGGAAGAACAGAATCAGATTTCATCAGAGATCAAAGAAAAGATGGATTCTGAAAAGATTCAATCGAAAAAGGATCTTGAAAAGTTTGCTGAAGAAAATAATGCAATTTTTAAAAAAATGAGTGAGTCTCTGGAAAATGCAATGTACAGATCCAGAAATTCACAAATTAAGGCAAAACCTTCTGACAGTGTTTCAAAATGTATAACATTGCTCAGGGATGTAGATCCAAGACTTTTTACACATCTGGATGAAGAAGAGAAAGAGAATTTGAAGTCCGAACTGGATACGCTTGGAAAGATATTGACAAAATTCAAAAGATCTCTTTCCAAATAATGGAGCAATTTACTATGAAACAAGGAAAAAACCTGACATTTGAAGAATATGTTAAATATGAATTGAGATACAGAAATGCATCCATAGATGAATTGGCATCTCTTTCAACACATGCTTATAATACTCTTTCATTTTCCGATCATGAAGATCTTTCTGAAATCATATTTATGGATCAGGAAGCTCTTAAAAAACTTGTTCCGATGGAAAACCCATGTGCCAAAGAAATAGCAGATGCCTGCAAAGCATATCTTGATCAATCCCATTTTTGTGAAGAATATGAGGAAATGCAGAACAAGAAACAGATACAAGAAAAAGAACGATTGGTATCAAAATCAGGAAAAGATTTGAAGAATGATAGCCCAGTGAATCCTCAGACAGAAGTTTTGAGAAAAAAACAAGAAAACACTTCTGTCGTTAATACTTCAGCAATAGGGTTGGTTAGGAATTCATTGAGTCCTCAGGCAATTCACAGATATTGTTCAGCACATGATATTCCAACAGTTGATTTCGGTCTTTCCAACAGGTCCAGAAACTGTCTGATGAGAGAAAAATTAGAAAAACTAAGTGATTTCATCATGCTTCCTGAAGAGCAATTTCTCAGGATCAGAGGTATGGGTGTTGGATCAGTGAATGAAATACTGCAGAAAATTGACGAGTATCTCGAGAAGCATAGGAGCGAAATAGAGAATGGTTCATGGGAAGACTCTATTCAGAATGTACCAGAGCCTGTATTAACTGCATATGATTTTTTAAAAGATCCTCATCATAAAGAAAAGGTATTGGAATTTGTCAGAGAAAATGATGTGTTGATCGAACAAATGGGATTATCAAAGCGACCTTATAATGCTCTGAAAAATGCAGAACTGGTATTGCTCAGTGAATTTATCGGAAATATTAAAATGGTTGAAGGACTTCCGTCATTAGGAAATAAATCATTTCTTGAAATCGGGGATTTCATACAGAGTTACCTGAATGAAAATAATGAAAGAATTGTTGCCTACTGTAATGGCGATACTGCAGTATTATGGGATGATGAGAAAATCCTTTCCGAGATACTGCATCTTTACAATGATCGTCCTTTTTATGGATTCAGTCTGGATGAATTTACCCGATCGCTTCAGCTGCCGGATCATATAACAGTTGAGCGTCTGAAAAAACTGATCGGGCGTCTTCTCGGTGAAGGAAAACTGGAATATATCGATTACAGATGTTACAGGGTTTATCCTAAGTTTTTTGATGCTCTGACTGAAAGTACAGCTCTTGGCGAAAAAGAAAAAAAGATGATTAGAGAGAAAATCAAGCCCAGTACGCTTCAACAAATCGGCGATGACTTCGGAATAACAAGGGAACGTGTAAGACAAATTATCAAAAAAAGTGTTGATCATCTGAGAAATGATGTTTTACATAAAAATGGAACCAATATTTTCGATGAAGATTATTATGCATATTTATATAAGAATTATGCAATTCCTAATGTTGAAATCGCATCATGGCTTGGCATGTCAGCTGATAACTATCATTTTTTAAAAGACCTGACTGATGCTTCATGCGGAAAAAGAAAACTGGAAGAGGCACTGGATGATCCTAAGATTGATATTCCTTTGAAAATCAAGATCAGGAACTATTTGAATCGTAATAAGATTTATATTGATGGTATTTATCTGGATAAAAAGATTGGGACTATTGAAAACTATGTGATCAGAAAATTCTGTAAAGACGATATTTCGTTTGATGATTTTGTCAATTTATATAATTCATTTCTAGACAATCAGGAAGAAGAGATAGATGAGAAGCTTTATATTACAGAAAAGAACAGACGAACTCGTGAAGCACATCTTCCTGAAGAGAAATATGTCCTTTGGAAAACCTATAGAAAATTCAGATATTACGATACAGAAGGACGTGATTTCAGCCAATTGTGGGAAACGATAAATATGGATTCCTATGAGAACATCGAAATCTCCACACAGAAACTGATGAATCTTTATCCTGAAATCATGAAAGAGTATGATATCAGAGATAAATATGAGCTTCATAATTTAATGCGAAAGACAATTAAAGAGGGTAGCTATCATGATTTTCACTTGGGAAGAATGCCGGAATTAAAATTCGGCAAGTTTCATCGTGAGTCTGCACTGTTTGATTTGTTGATAGAAAATGCGCCTATTTCTGTAAACAAATTCAGTAAACTTGTTGAAGAAGAATTCGGGTATGATGCCTCTACAGTTTCGTTGAATTATTTGAAACCTTTCAGTCAATACTGTCTGAATAATATGTATTACATAGATGCAAAGGATGTTCCATCTGACAGAAAGCCCGCTTTAAAAGAACAACTGAAAGAAGATTTCTATTTTATTGAAGAAATCAGAAAGATATATCATGATCTTTATCCGGATGCCGACATTCAGGAAATTAATCCCTATTCTTTGCAGACAATGGATTTCGGTGTTTATTCAACATATGCGATACAGAACTACAAAAGTGCCAGACAGTATTTCATTCATCTACTGACTGATAAGGATATTACTGATCTCAGAGAATATAAAAGAAAATTCTGTTATATCATGGCTTACCATCAGGCTTTATCAGAATTGAAACAAAACAAAGAAATCATGGAGTTTGAACCTGACAGAATTATTCACATACGAAGACTTGAATCACAAGGCATTTCAAAAGAAGACCTGCAGGATTTCTGTGACAGTGTGTATGATTATGTGGATGACTCATGTTTCTCCATTAAATCTCTGAGAGAAAACGGATTCAGTCATTATTTGTACGATCTTGGTTTTTCCGATTGGTTTTATGCGGGTTTAATTGCGTCAGATGAACGGTTTGCCGGTACATCTGTATTTGGTGCAAGAATTCTAAAAAAAGGCAATGAGCCGGTAACTATCCGAAATTTCATTACGGAACTTGTAAAAGACGAGAAGAGTATTGATCTGATTGATTTGTATGACATGATGAAAGATAAATACGGATGTCTTGTTAAGGAAAAATATGAAATAACTGAAAAAATCAAAGACTCTGAAATATTCTATGACAGCTACCTTGATCGACTGTATGCATCGGAAGATCTCTATTTTGACGAGCTTGAACATACAGGAGGATTCTGAAATGACAGATAAGAAAAAGATGACAGAAGCTTTTCTGAAGGAAGTAAATAAGCTGCATGAAAAACTTGAATTATCAAAAACTATGACAGCTGATTACTATGAACCCGGGATGATGGAATACCCTGACCAGTATGAAGGCTTGTATAACGAGATTGATAAAACAGTTTTAATTCGTTTTGATGTTAAAGGGACAAGATATGAGGGAAGAACAGAACTGATCGAAAAGATTAAGACTGATTCTCCTGTTAAAATTGTTCGTGAAAAGAATAATGCATACAATGCCAATAATTTTGCAGTAGTAACTGTTTCAAACAAGAGTCTTGGTAATATGCCGGCCGTTTTGTGTAATACAATTGCACCTTTGTATGATGCAGAATTACTGACTATAGAAAAATCCAAAGTCAGCTTTACGGATCCTATTTCAAAACGGGGAAGGTATGCAAAATAATCGGTCTTGTTTATTGAAATGATCTGCAAACTGGATTCCGGTCTTTTCGAATGAATAATTATCTTTTGTGAAGATGAAGCATTAGTTAAAGAAAATAATTAAAACCATCTATGTGACTGAGGAAATGATATAGGAGGTCATAATGAAACATGGCAATCTGATAAACAATCAATTGGCTTTATTTGATGATTTAAATAATGATGAATTACATGATTTTGCAATCCATGTGTTGATGCAGATCAGGGATTCTGACGAAAAAATGGCAAATGACAAAATTCTCAGCTATATCCTTATCCTTTCCGCTAAAATAGGAACGTATTATGATGGTAAGCTGAATGCAAAAGAAAGAAGATTCATTTTTACTCTATTTAATCATTTCTTTGAGAATCCGGATCAGATAATCGAAAGTCTTAAATCACCGATAGATAAAAATGAAGAAAAACTGATTTCATTGTTATCGCAAAACGCAAGTATAGTCTCATTAGGATTTCTACACTTGATTCTTATCTTTGCGTATTCTGACGGCGTCATTGAAGACGATCTTATACAATATCTGGAGAATAAGTTTTCTCTTGTACTTATGAAAGGCTTTTTCGACAGCGGGGAAGAGTCTGTAAGAGTGTCCGGGCCTTTGCTTAAAGGTCTTGAAGCAGAAATTGTAACTTGGCTTGCAGAAGATGATCAGATGGTGACAATGAAAGACCTTTATGGGAAGTTTAATAAATATTCCCGTAAAGATGTTGAACAAGCAGTTAATAATCTGAAAGATAAGAATGTTATTTTTAAATCAGATACGTTTGTAGGTGAAATGGTTGCTTTGACGGGAGAACCATACAGGATTTCCAATAATCCACAAAACAACAATACTGTTAGTAATCGCACAAAGCCCAAAACATCAAAAGGTAAAAAGAGTGAACAATTGACACAACTTGTTACTGTTGCAAATTCTTTTCAGGTTTATTTGCCGGAAAACATGGAGTATGTTAAATCCGATAAACCGCAAGGGGCTGGTAAAAGAGTATTGACGGCTTTTACTGAAGACGGAGATAAAAATAATCAAACAGATATTCAACATCCATGGTTACTACGCAGAAATATTACTTTCACATTTCCTGAAAAACAGAAGATTAACTTTAATAGCAAAAAAGAACTCGACAGCAACATCAAAAAATGGACAGATTTTGCAAAAACAGTACATGGGATCAGCGAAATTAATACAGTAAAAAAAGATCGTTTGATAATTCTGTATTTCTTGAATCGCAAAAATATCATACAAATGTTTGTCATTACGGAAAACGGCTGTTTTGCCGGCCAATATTTCATAAATGATGTCAAACAGACATCCAAAGCAAAAAAACTCGGAGAAGAATTCATCGGAAAAATGCAGGCTGTTGAACCTGTTGTCAAGAAATCGGCAAATACTGTACCCGACCGTGCTGGTGTCATGCCCGAAATGGCTTCTGACATGAATACAGCTCTTCAGAAAAAGGATCTCACTCAGAAAGTGGTCATAGATAATGAAATCATTGTTTATCTGCCTTCTGACATGGATTATTCCACAGATCTGATTCAGATCGGACAGCACAGGCTTCTTTCTGCAATTACAAAAGATTCACATGATGTGAGTGATTTCAGGGATAACCCTTTTGATGCAAGAAGAAATATTACTATCACACAAATGAGAGGACCTGCATTTGAAGGAATGACATTAAATGAAATTGATGAGCTTGTGTCAGAATTTATTTCATCCCTGTGTTATGAAGAGGTCATTACTGTTAAAGATAATAAATCTCTTATTGTAAAATACTCAATGTGTGATAATTACGCCTATATCTTCACCATAACAAAATCCGGTATGTTTCAGATTCAGTATTTCATCAATGATATTAACGATGAAGAGGAGATGGAAAAACTGGTAAAGGCATTCTCAGAGAAAATTACCTACTGTACATCGAAAGATAAGACTCAGATCGTAACTGAGAAGTTTTTCGAACCATCATTTAAAGAAAAAAGAAGATCGATCATTGATAATCTGTTAATTCCGACTCCCGACAATATGGAAACAGCAGAGGAATACACAAAGAACACCGGTGATGATATGGAACTGGTGGTCCAAATCAAAGATCTTAAGTATCTTGCGATAACCAGGAATTATTCACGCGGTTTTGCAAATTTTTCTGATGCTCCTTTCTATTTTCTTATAAATTCAAAGATTGCAAAGGATGATGCATTTAATAAAATGTGGAATCCTCCCAAAAAAATGGCTGTTGATGTGGGAGAAAATCTTATAGGGTGGCTCAAGAATTATTTGGAAAAAGAAGATAAAAAACAGTATCAGCCGAGTCTGATCAAATGTAATAATAACCAAAAATACGCTATAGGATTTACACAGGATGGAGAGGCAGCAGATAAAAGCTGGAGAACATATGCATTCCTGATTCTTCATAATGACAAACTCTATCAAGGAAAGATCGGTTTTAATTGCACAGGCAAATTGACTGATATGAAACAATTTGTTGAAAAATGGCTGAATATGATTAAGCCTGTATCAGATAAAGATCTGGAAATTTTGAAGATAAAGGAACAGAAAGAAGCTTTAGGAGATCAATTTGAGGCTGATGGTAAATTAAATGCATTTCATATAGTGGATTTATTCTATGAAAATGTCATATTTACGGAAAAGTCCGATTACAGTAAAGAAGAAGATCATGATCTGACCGGATTGAATATGAATGAAGAAAAAGTAGATGAATATCCAAAGGTTGATCAATGTTGGGATTTATATTCAAGTCAGATATTTGACCTTGCGGAATATCTTAATGAAAATGATAATCTAAAGATTCCGAAAGAACTGATTCACCGTAATTTACAGAAGATGGCATTTGGATATAATCTCAGTGGATCTTTAATATTCAATCTGTTATACGAGAGATTAATTAAAATAACAGAAAATGAGAATCATTACCATGTTGAAATAGACCATAATCTTGTTTACGGTATTCCTGAGGCATATTTGTATATTGTTGAATTTATTAAGATTTTGCGTAATTATAATCACCATGGTAACAGTTTTGATGTCACTTTTGAAATTGTAACGGGAAGAAGCAGTTTAAAAAAAGATATCAGTAAACCGGTATATGGATCGGCCTGGGATAAAACAGTAACATCGGTTCATGTGAATGGCAATGAGCCTCCATTCAGTCGGATAATTGATGATTTGCAAGATCAAATTATGATTGAAGAAGAACGTAAGAAGAAGGAAAACGATTATAATGAGGCTCTGTCTTTAACAAAAACCAATAATCTTTCATTACTGAAAAAAGCTCGGGAAATCTTCAAAAGTGATCCATCTTATAAGGATTCAAGACAATATATTACAAACCTAAATAAGAAAATCAAAGAATTAGAGATTATAGAAAAGTATAATACCGCCAGAGAACTGTTTTATCTGAAGGGACTCGAAAATCTGAAAAAATCAGCTGCATTGTTTGAAGATATTAAAGATTACAAAGATTCTGAAGAAATGCTGGAAAAAGTCCTGGGAGAAAAAGAAAATCTTGAAAAAGAACTTGAGCAGCAAAGACTAAATGATATTTATAATTCAGCATGTATGCTTACTTATGAGAATGATATTGAAGACTTTAATCAGGCAATAGAGTTGTTTGAAGAGCTTGGTGACTATAAAGATGCAAAAGAACTTTTACAGAATGCCATTAAAGACAGAGATTCCTTGATTCAAAAACAGGAAGATGAGAAAAAAGAAGGAATTTATCTTGAAGCATGTTCTTTGGCTGAAGAAAAAGATATCAAGAAGATGGAACAGGCTGTAAAAATACTTGAAGAAATACAGGATTATAAGGATTCAAAACAGTTAATTCATAATATAAATGAACAACACGATGCCATTATCAAGGAAGAAGAGGACAGACGTCAATCCGCATACAATGAAGGTGTCAGATTGATGGAAAAAGAAGACGCTACTGTAGATGATTATCGTGATGCAATAGAATCCTTTCAAAAATCAAACGGTTTACAGGATGCCGATGAAAGGATTCAAAAGTGCAGAGATGATAGTGCTTTGCTTGTACGTTTGAATAAACTGGTTCCGGATTGTGACTCTAATGAAATTTCCGATCTGCAATTAACTATACAAAAGTTGAAAGATCTGAATGGTTTCAGAAATGCAAATAAACTGATTGAAGATTGCGAACGAAAAATTCAGCAAATCAAAGATGAGTATGAACGGAAGAAAAATGAGGAACTAAAACAAAAACAGATTAAAAAATGGATCATAATTGTTGCCATCATTCTTATTATTGTCATTGTCTTTATGCTGATGAATAAATAATCAGATACAACGGAAGATTTTCAAAAGCTTATTGTTAAAAAGGATTTTCGTAAACGGCACAACTTAAAATGCAAAATCTCATTGGCATGTTTTTTGCAATCAGGTTATGGCATCATTCTTTTAGAAAAAAGGAGAGAATAAAATGTATTCAGAAGATGAAAAAACTGAAGCAATGAGAGAAAAACTCAGAGATTACTACGGGACAGCAATGGCATTAGGAATGCCAATGGCAGTCATTGATTTAGCTAAAGTAGACAGAATGAGTGATGGGGAATTAGAAAAAGAAATAAAAAAGAATCATATTAGATAAAGGAGAACTATCATGAGCCGTCTTAACTATTTCTGTGATATGGATGTATTAAACAATCTTTTGGCAATGGAAAACAAAGAAGATTTTGATGATATCGATTTTACACTCGATATTATCCCTTTGCCATATATGCTTGTGTATACATCTGACGCTAAAACTAGGACTATCAAAGTGATGCAGCGCACTGAGATGCATTCCTATAATGAAAACCAAGGCATTCAACTGGCAAAAACCGTACTTGACAAAGAAACCAAGAAAGGAAAAGTTGAATCAAAGAATCAGAATCTGGCTGACAATATGCCTGCTTTTGCTCAGATATGCTTAAACCTGAATCAGTATATTTATGATAATCATCTGAATATACTTTTTGATGGACTCGATCCGGAAGAAGGGGGAATTCTCTTAAAAGATGATAATGGAAATCTGACATATAAACTTGTCAGAGGAAAAGAACGTCCGGATTTGATGTGTACAAGATTATTCGGAGGCACCGGAATGGGCAGGCCTTATATGGATGAGGTTATGGATGGCTTTGCCAGAGAAGGAATGTCTCTTGAAGAGAAAATAGAGGAAGCAAAAGCAGGTGATACGGGGTGTATGCATGATCTTGCTATGGCATATCTTAACGGAGATGACGGATTAGAACCTGATCCAAAGCAGTCATATTACTGGATGCATATGCTTGCAGAAGCAGGTGATTCAAATGGTATGTTTAATACGGCATTATTCAATGCGAAAGGGTTTGGTACTCCAAGAAGCTTTAAAGATGCTGTATATTGGGCAAAGGCAGCACTGGATGCAGGAGATGAAGATGCCCGTCCAATGCTAGAGCAATATACCAGAATGATGAATAATGAGAAACTGGCTGAAGAAGGAAATGCAGAAGCTCAGGCAGAGCTTGCTGCAGATCTGATGTCAATCGCAGGATCTTTAGATCAGGCAGGGCCTGGAGATGATTTTTATGAAAGTATCAAGTGGGCTGAAAAAGCAGCTGCACAGGGAAATGGTTCAGCTTATTTTACATTGGCCTTGGCATATGAACATGGCCGTGGTGTAAAAACAGATAAGGCAAAAGCAGCAGAACTGTATCAAAAAGGAGCAGATGTTGGTAATCCACGATGCATGAATTCTCTTGGAGCATTTTATTTAAATGGTTCAAATGTCAAAAAAGATGAGAAGAAAGGTTTCGAGTTGATCCGCAAGGCAGCTGAAATGGGTGATGCCGAGGCTATGGCAAATCTTGGACGCTGCTATCAGTTTGCTACAGGTACCACAGGTAATATGAAAAAAGCCGTTGAATGGTACGAGAAATCATTGAAGATAAGACCGGATGCAGAATTGGAACGCAAAGTAGCTGTTTTCAAAATGCTGGGCAGCAAAGATCCGGATTGGAATGAGGATTATGAAGGAAGTGATGATTCGAATGAATCATTGGATGCAACAGATGCAATCCGTGAAGGTCTTAAACGCAGCGGGAAGGCATACGATGATGATGCCATTGGAAATCTTTCTGTTGAGGAAGCGTACGAAGCATTTGCAAATGGCATGGATGAAGAAGATGAACTCATGGTAGATGTTCCGAAGACTCGTTTTGGAAGAATCAAGCAACTGATCGATTGGGTCCGTTCATCATCATACAATCCTGCTGATGATGCATTGATGTCTAAATTCGCTCCAGAAATACAAGAAACAATGCAGCAAAGAGGCAATCAGTTTGCGTATGATGAAAAAACAAGAACTGTTACTATTAAAGATATCGAGTTGACACATACTTCTTCAAAAGACAGAGTTGATCGGATAGAACGTCTGCATAACGGTGATAAACTGAAGTTGCGTACAGAAGATGATGGTACATTTACAGTTGTAGATAATAATGGAATCGAGATTGGCTCATTATGGGCATATTCGGCTGGCGATGTGATTCGAAATGATGACTGTGAAGATATACAGGTCATTGTCACAAAGGTAGTACCGAAATCACAGAGGGGAAAACGTGCAAAAAAATCCCTTGTAGAAGTGACATTGCAATTAAAACTGAAGAAAATTGAAAGGGAAGGTGTTGGTTCAATCATCTGTTTTGTTGGTGGAGATCAGACACGTACATGGTATCAGAAGATTGAGGTATTCTTCTCAAAACTTCCGATATCTGTTGCAGAAAAACTTTTTGAGATTTATAACCGTGAAAATAATGAATATGATCTTAACAATGATGATACAGGATATATCGGACTGGATAATCTTACAGATGAAGTGATCAGCAACAGGGAAAAGATCCGTTCAAACATGATTGAAGGATTGAGCTATTCCAAGATTTCTGATGAAGATTCTTATGAAGAATTCAGTGAGATTGTTGCCAAAGCTGTTGAAAAAGAAGCTGATCGTTATGGCATTTTAAAGAAGTATCTTGGCAACAGTATCAGAAGAAACAGCTATAATTCGTTTAGAGATCTGATTGAAGCTACTATGGTTGACGAAGAAGACTACTACTGGATAGATCAAACACATGTTTCCGTGGAGGAGTATGAGGCAAATGCCGATGGATTTAGTCACTGGTATGATGTTGCCATATTATTCAATGGAAGTGAGTTGCCAATTGATATGAATGATGAAGATGTTGTAAGTGTATTTGGAACAGGTAAAGCCGTAACACTTGCAGATCTGTCATATGGATGCTGAGGTGATAACGATGAAGAATCTTGATGAAAGAGTATTTGATTATTTGAATGATGCAGGCAGACCTTTAACGATTGGTGAAATTTTAAAAGAAAAAGCATTTAAAGATGTCAGCCGACAGGAATTATCACGGATATTAAAACAGCTTCAATTAGGTAATGAAGCATTCAGAAAAGTTATAGATGGTAAAGCTTATTACAGTACCGATCCTTCTTATGGTGAAGGAAAGAATCCATCACAGGCATTTATTTCCGGTTTTACCAATAAACTGAATCGTGCTTTAAACAGCAATACAAATCAGAAAGATATAGAACTGGCACATCTTTTAAATGCAATCACTCCTGAAGATGATCCCGATCTGAAAACAGACTCTTCAAAATTGAATCTTACATATTCACAAAATAAAAGAACAGGAGGAGCAAAATATTCCATTGCTATCCCGGATGACTATGTTTTGATAGAAAATGAAGGTGATAGAGATTTTGTTGCATACAGTAAGGCCGGTTCGGATGGAGACGATTATTCCAACTCTGATATTGTTTTTTATGCCGGTGTTGCAAATGAATCAAATAATTTTAATCAATTCCGTTCTCAGGAAAGCCGTGAAGCAATATGTGTCCGATTAATGAAGGAAATGATGTCTTCTAGTCCGATATTCCGCATTATGTTTCAAGAAAACGTAGTTCTTCCTTTCCGTAATGAAATAACAGCAGGAGCATATACACGAGCATACTCAAATAATACAATTCATGTTAATGCGGTATGCATTGTTCCGGGTGGTTCACAGATGTTCCGTATTCAGATCAATGATGTTACCACAAAGGATTATGAAAAATGTGATGAACTGATCCAGGGATGGTTAAAAACATTTCAGCCTAAAGGGGAAATGTCTAAATTGACATTAATGACTGATTCAAAACTGAAGGACGAACCTTTGAATAATAAGCTGGCAGATCATATTATGGAAGTTGCTGAAGAGAACAGAACTGATATATTTACAACTCAGAATGCAAGAATAAATTCAGCAATTCTTGATTTTAAAAACGAACAGAACGAGGGCGGAGGATCTGTCATACGTTTGAAAAAACAGTGCAGATCAATTTTGGAAGATACAGCTGTTAAAGTACAGGATCTTTATCAAAAACTGATTGGTGTATTTATGCATCATAACGGAAAGAATTGTGATGACGATTCATTATATTCTTTATATACAAAAATCGTTGAATGGATTAATCAAGAAACTGAGGCTTCTCTTACATTGGATGACGATAAAATCAGTGTCAAGTACACAAATGTTCCGACTTTTCTGGAAACGTTGCAAACAGATCGCATTGATAACATTGTGAAAGAAAAAAAGGAAGCAGAAAGAAGAAAGAAAGAGCTTCAAAAGAAAAAGAAAAATTATGACGAAGCTGTTAAACTGATTCAAAGCGGAACAGAAAGTGACTTAAGAAAAGCTGTAGCTATCCTTGAAAAAATACCTGACTACAATGATTCAGTTGCATTGAAAGAATCATCTGAAAATAAAATTGATGATTTAGTAAGAAAAGAAAAAGATCGCAAAAATACCATCTATGATAAAGCAGCTGCAATAGTTGATTCATCGGATTCTACCTTAAAAGATCTTGAAAAAGCATATAAAGATCTTGAATCTATAGCCGGATATACCAGCGATGACAATAGTAAAAATGCTAATGTACTTAAAATCAGCTGTATAGAACTCATTAAAAAAACAAGAACATTTAACGAGGCAGTAAAACTTGCTTCTGATAATACTCTTGACTCTTTAAAAAATGCTGTTGAAAAGTTAAAGACAATCCGTAGTTTTAAAGATTCCGAACAAAAGATTAATGAGTATGAAATAAGAATTAAAGGAATTGAGGAGGAAATAGAAAGAAAAAAAGCTGAAAAACTGGCTGAAGAAAAAAGGTTAGCTAAAGCACGCAGAAATAGGAGAATTCTTATTTGCCTGACAGGTATTCTTTTGATTGCAGGATTCGCATTTTATATACTGAAAATTGTTCCTGAAAATAACTATAAATCAGCAATAGCTATGATGAACGAAGGAAATTATGATGATGCAATAGCTTCATTCGAAGATCTTCAAGATTATAAAGAAAGTCAGGAAATGATTTTTGAATGCAAATATCAAAAAGCTCAGGTTTATTTCAATTCCGGAGATATAGATGATGCACTTTCAGCCTTTGAAGATATCAGAGATTATAAAGATAGTTCTGATAAGATTTTTGAATGTAAATATTTAAATGCTCAGGCCTACTTTGATTCCGGAGACATAGATAATGCGCTTCTGAGCTTTGAAGATATCAAAGATTATAAGGACAGTTCTGATAAACTTCTTGAATGTCAATATCTAAAAGCTCAATCTTTGGTTGAACAGGAAAAATATAGTGATGCACTATATCTTCAGGAAAAATTTGAAAAAAATCTAACTAAAACTGAAGAATATGCATCTTCGATAAAAATGCAAATATATAACAATGCTCTTTCAATGAAAGAATCAAAAAAATATGAAAAAGCGATTGAAATTTTTAAGTTGCTATCAGAATACAATTATGAAGATTGTGATAAACAGATAAAAATATGTGAAGCTTTACCATATGCAAATGCAGAAGCAAAAGATGTGATTATTTTTGGAAATTATAATGGTAAGGCTTTGACTTGGAGGGTCTTAACACGCAACGCAAATAGTGTTCTTCTGATTACGGAGTCATGTGTTGATGAAAGACATTTTCAAAAAAATCAAAATGATCCCAAGTATTATATTAACAGTCCGATTAGAAATTATCTGAATGAACGTTTTCTACAGGAAGCTTTTAATGATTCAGAAAGAAATCTTATAGAAACACATAACTTGCCTACTACCGGAGGAAATGTATCAGACAAAGTATTTCTGTTGAGTGCTGATGAAGCTGCCAGATATTTCGATTCGGATGCTGAAAGAATTTCTGAAGATAAAACAACATGGTTTTTAAGGACTGCCAATCCTGTCAAACTTGCTGTTTTAAATCATATAAGGACAATTCCAATGAAAGTTAATTCTAAGGGAGAAGTATACCAATATGACTGGACGACTGATTATAAGGAAGGAATCAGGCCGGCTATATGGGTTGATATAAGTTCATATGTAAGAATTGCCAACGAATAAATTAAGTGAAAATATATCAAAGGAAAATATTATGAAAATTAGAAAAGACTTTGTGACTAATTCAAGCAGTAGCAGCTTTACAGTTATGAATTTTAATAGCTCCATCATTGATGGTTATCTGAAAAAGTATCCTGTAATATTTACAAATGATTTTGATTCTGATAAGCAAGAAGACTTTACATCGATTAATGATCTTTTGGAAACTATTGCAAATATAATTGATGAAAATGGAGAGGCTGAGTTTCTTGAAGACAAGGGGATTATTGACAATATAATTTATATACTTGACAGTGAAGAATATGAGGATAGAAATGAAAGTGTGTCTAAGTTTATAAGATTCCTCAAGAAGAATAAAAAAGAGATAGAAGCAGAAGGTGAGGGAGAAATACTCTATGCCAGTCAGTTCGAAGCAGATTTACCAACTATTGAGGCTTTTATTAATCATAACGGGAAGACAAGGCATATTTATATCGATTTAAATGATGTTGAGTTGGATGAAGATGAGTATGATGATATTCTTGATTTATCAGAAAGCTCTCCGGAAATTATTCATGATGTTCTGAAACGCTATGCTTCGTGTAATGGTATAAAGTTTGTAGTCACAGGAAAGCTGAATTCTTTCGAGAACCGTGATGAATTAGTTGAGTATATCGAATCTAAGGGTGGTGTTGTCAGTTCAAGTGTAACTGCTAAAACCGACTATTTGATAAATAATGACAATACATCAACATCTACAAAAAATAAGAAAGCAAATGAATTAGGGGTTTCAGTTATTACTGAGACACAGTTTCTGGAAATGTTCGGCGATAACAAGGATAATATAGAACCTTCAGATTTTGAAATTTCAGAAAATATGGATGAAGATGTATCTACAGAAGATATTTCTGCCATACGAGTTTATTTGGACGATGATCCTGAATTAGGAGCCACCATTGTTGCTGAAATGGTATTTGAAAATAATGGTTCTAAAATTTATTTACTGGAATATTGTTACACCGAAGTTCCGAATGTTGTATTTCTTGTGACGACTGAAAGTGTATGGTTCTACTACACTAATAAGAAAAACACTCCTAAAGATGACAAAAAATTGAAACAAATCCTTACGAAAAATGTAATAGAACAAATAGATGAAATTTGTGCTGAAGTTATTGAATATAATGGATCTTATAAACAACCGTTAATGTTATTGCATAATGCTATTTTAAAAGAAGCAGAAAAGTCAAATATAGATGTCGGATTTGAATGGGAATTTGAATAATTAAATTGAAATATTTATATTTTATATAAGGATCAATATGGAAAAACAATGTCTGGTAAAATTTACAAACAATAAAACTTACTGGTACACAGGTGATTGCGAACTCGGTGATGTTGTTTTCTGCACGGGATCACAGGAAAATCTCTTGGGAAGAGTAATACAGACTTCAACCACTATGTTTGCCATGCAGAGAATCAAGAAAAAAGTCGGCCATATTGATCCTGAAAATAGAGATGATCTGATAAACCTGTATCTTGAATGTACAGAAAAAGATCGAGAATGTATATTCAAGTATCTGGATATAAAAGAACCATATTACCAGGATAAATTTATCAATGCATTATCAAATCACTGGACAGTAAAAGGATTGGAAGGAATGACATGGGATGAGTACTTAAGTTATATTCGTACCGTTCAACCAATTCCATCGTATGCACTTCCGTTGCCAAGGAAAAAGAATATTGCCAGCTTTAATGGATACATATGGGGTGAGATCGATCCGCTTCCGGAAATAGAACCAATATCATGCGGGGAATTATTTCACGGTGTTGTTTACGGAACAGAGAAAATGATCCGGACTGTTCAAAAAGACTTTATGCTGGAAGAAGTCCGGGAAGTAAAAAACGGAATATATCGTGGCAAGATCCGTAAGAACGATGAAAAGAAGATTATGGAGCTGTTTCCGGAATGCAAAACTGCATTTTTCTGTTATCAGAAAGGATCGTTTTGTGCAGTTTTCTCAGAAAGCGGCTATTCCTATATAACAGGAAGGAATAAAAAAAACCTGCCGGTAAGCCATAGTGAATATCAGTATATTTATAAATATTATCCGGATGAAATGTTTAGGGAGATCGCTCCGTTCTACAGTATCGGTGCACCGGTTGTATATGATGGGCTGGACAACTTTCTGCAGAGTTTGGACTATGTTATTCAGAAAGATGGCCAATTCTATCAGATGACTGATATTGATCATTGGGATCCGCCTGTTGATATGAACAGACAATGGATCTGGCATTGTGAAGAAGATAAAGCCATCATTGATCGATATACAAGCTTCGAAAAGCATGTTGTCTTTCCCAAAATAATCGAAGGGCATCAGGTAATAGGGATTGCTGACAGGATCGGGGGATCAGATTCTTCCTATAAATATATTACTTCTATAGAGATCCCGGAAGGATATTGTTATATAGGTGCGTACGCTTTTGCAGATTGTTCAAGTTTAACAGAAGTCAGTTTACCAGTTACCTTGGAAAGCATCAAAGATGGTGCTTTCCTGAAATGTAAGAAACTGAAAAAAGTTATACTTCCAAAAAGAATGAATCAGTTCTATCGTGATGATAACTCAAAAAACGGAGGCAGTTTTGTTTTCTATGGCTGCAATGCATTGAAAGAAGCATATTATCGTTCACCGGGATTCATATATGACTATGATGATACAAGAGCATTTCCAGTAAATACATTATTAAAACATATGAAAGATTGAATTGTCTTATTAGGTAAACAAATATAATCGAATTATTTAGAATGTTTGAAGAAAGGAAAAAACAAATGAAAATCAGAACAGACTTTGTAACTAATTCATCCAGCAGCGGATTCATTACTATAGCTGTTGAATCACCAACACTCAACAATATTTTAGACGAAGTAGGATTAAAAAAGAAAATCTTCTTTTCAATATTAGAATCAGCGGGGGAAGATTTTGGGTTTCCGGGAGCAATTGAGGAAAGTCCCAGTCAGACATTACTTAATCTAATTGAGGAAGTGACGGATTTTAATTATTATGAATATGAAGATGAGGAAGAAGAAATAGATGAAGAAGATTTAGAAGAAGCATTTGAAGAATTGCGAAACAGAATTGAAGAAGAAAAGGAACAGATTGACAATGATTCCTGGGTAAATATTGAATCAGGAGGAGCGACATCAGATTCTGGAGAATTGGACTTCAGTTATGCGAATCTTCATGTTAAATGCGGGAATGGACTTCTGGAAGAGTTTGGTTCAACCGATATAGATGGAATTACAGAATGGTCTAAGGAGCATGGTTATTATGATCAAGAAAAAGATGATGTTGATGTTGAAATGTATGCTATGCCTCCATATGATGAAATATTGAAAACTTATGACGGTGTTGAAAAAACTGTAATCGGAAAAGGAATACAGAATGAGAGCTGTGCAGGGAAAACATTTGTTGTTACAGGCACATTGAATCATTTTAAAAACCGAGAGGAATTAAAGGGTTATATTACAGCCGACGGAGGTAAACTGACTGACAGCATTTCGAAAAAAACAAATTACCTGATAAATAATGATTCAGAGTCAGAATCCTCAAAAAATAAAAAAGCAAAAAGCTTAAGGATAAAAATAATCACTGAAGATGAGTTTATTAAAATCTTTGGCAATGTTAAAAGCGAAGAGATGGATGAATGATCCATCCTATATAAAGATATGAAATATATAATTCACGACAAAAAATATCATTTTAAATCTGCATTTGATACGGAAACAGGTGCCTATGTACGTACCGGTATTTTAGATGATAACGGAAAGGATACAAATGTTGATCCTTTTATGGCATCTTATCCTCATTTGATTGATGTAGGCATTATGGGGCACTGTATCCATGGCAAGACAGGATTATGTGCCAAAGCTGGAATAGGATGCTATCAAAGCGGTATGCTTGTTCAGCAACCTAATATGACCGTAGAAAATTTTGAAAGCATAGCAAGACAAAGCAAACACAGATGTAATCAGTTAGCTCTGGGTGGAAGAGGAGATCCTGATCAGCATGAGCATTTTGAGGAAATACTCAAGATATGCAGGGATAATGACCTGGTGCCAAACTTCACGACTTCGGGATATGGAATGACTCCTGAAATTGCAAAGCTCTGTAAAAAGTATTGCGGTGCTGTTGCAGTCAGCTGGTACAGAAACGAATATACCTATAAAGCAATACAGATGCTGATGGATGCAGGAGTAAAGACAAATATTCATTATGTTCTGGGTAATAACAGCATTGATGAAGCAATACAACGTTTAAAAGAGAATGACTTTCAAGAAGGAATCAATGCAGTCATATTCCTCTTACACAAGCCTGCAGGACAGGGGACAAAAGAAAACATGCTTTATGTTAATGATCCACGAGTTGAAGAATTCTTTAAACTCTTTGAGATAAAGCATCCATTTAAAGTAGGCATGGATTCCTGTAATGTTCCGGGTGCCATTCGTTATTGCAAAAAGATATTATTTGAATCATTAGATACTTGCGAAGGTGCAAGATATTCCTGCTACATAGGACCGGACATGCTGATGGTTCCATGCTCATTCGACCAGGGAAAGAGATATCAAGTGTCTCTAAAGGATATGACAATCGAAGAAGCCTGGAACAGTGAACCATTTGAACAATTCAGAAACAAGATGAGAGGTGCATGTCCGACATGTGATAAGAAAGCGTTATGCATGGGAGGTTGTCCTCTCATGCCTGAAATAGTCTTCTGTGACAGAAAGGAAAGAAAGACAGTATGAAGATTCGAACAGATTTTGTAACAAATTCCAGCAGCAGTTCTTTCACATTAATGATTAACTTTGAATTGAAAAATGGTGAAGAAGTAAGATTTATAGCTCATGGAGGCGGCGCTGAAGCAGGCACTATTGATTATTTTGATGAAGAAGTTCTGGTTACAGTTAGTCCTAAAGAATTGGGTACTGCTAAAACTATTGATGAGATGATTCGATTATTGACAGATGGTGTAAGAGATGACGATTGGGAAAAACGTCCAAAGATTTTTGTGCCCGAGAATAAAAACCATGCATTTTATTTCATCAAAGAAATCAAAAAGAAAATATCTTCAATTGATGATATTCAGAGAATTACTATTCGCGGGGATGAAGAAAACTATGAAGATTATCTAAGATCTTACACATATGACAGAACGACCGGAAAGTATTCCGGGATAGAATATGGTGATGTATTTGAAAAGGATGGTTCTTCCGGAGGCGATCTTGCTTTTGATTTGTCCGGTTGTGATATTCAATATGTTGATAAAGAAAAATTTGACTACATCGGGTTTTCGTCCGGAAGCATTTATGACTCTATGTTTGATGATGAAGATGATGAAGAGGAATGGGATGAGAATAGCGGTGAAGAAGAACCGGATGGAGATCGCATAGAGGCTTATTTTGAAGAGGGGCATGGAAATGATTATAAACTGTTTGCTGTAAAATATGAGAATGCAACGCTTGAAGAAATAATAAAAAAATACAGTTTTTCAAGTGATATGTTTGATGATCCATGTGACATTGATTTTTTTGAAGAAATCATTCCAGGCTATTCCGGAGTCAAAACAATTGAAGAATTTACAAAAACATTAATCAGTTTACTTGTTTCATTTGGACATGGGGATTCCGGTTTTGAGGAAGAGTTAAATAAGCGATTTGATGAAATTATTACTGATTTTTCGATGATTGACGGTACTTCATGCGAAACGACAAATGAAGACATTGGAGTCTTTAGCTTGTCAGGCGGATATGATTTTAAATTACAAGATGGTAAATATATATCAAGATACAGAACTTGTGAGGGTGGATGGTAATATACGACCATTAGAATGACTGTTCAATCAGTAAATCGTTATATATGCATTTTCATCGGAGGGATCATGTACAATTATAAAAGCTTAAAAGAGATGGTAAATAATGTAAAAGATCAAGTGCAATCTGGTACAAAACCAAGTGAGATTGAGGCAAAAACAGCTATTGCTGCCGCTCATGCGCTCGATTTTATGGATGTGGCCAGACAAAGTAGAAAACCATTGCATTTAACAATTGAAGAAGATGGTGACAAAAGACTAGCTGAAGTAGGTGTAAGACTGGCATTGAATTTAATGAAGTCAGCAAAATCTGAAAGAGAAATCATAGATACACTAATCAGTAAAATGGGAGGATATCTGTTGTTCCAGGTAATTAACGATTTTTCCGGTGATGAAGATATTATATGTGAACCCGCAATGATATCAAACGGAACTCTTGGTATTTCGATAAAAAACACAGGAAATACCAAATTAGGTGAAGTAGATATCTTCAAGGGCTTGAAAAGGATCCTTCTCATGGATTGTGATTTTTCTATAGATACTCAATCTGCAATGATATCCGGAAATAGAATTATTAAGCATATCAGTGACCAGTTAAATAAGATCATTCCTGATGAAGGAACTCTTAACTAATATAATGACATAATCTGTAATATACGAGGAGAATATATCATATGGAAACAAAATTACCTGAGAACATGCTCAAATATGAAAACTATAAAGAACAGAATATAAGACTGAAGAAGGCGATGAATAATGACTTCTATCTGGAAGCTGTCTTCATTGAATATGCAATCATGGAAGACAGGACAGAATCCATTCTTCGCTATGAAGGTAATACAATCAACAGCGATGGATTTGTGTCGATTGATAGAAAGATTACAAAGATAGAGAAGATTGCTGAAAACAAAAAAGGCCTGGCAAGGAAATATTTCACTATTGAATTTATGGAACAAATCCGTACATGGAAAAATAAGAGAAACGGGCTGATCCATGCATTGATCAAGAAAAATACAACAACACAGGAACTGATAGATCTTGCGGAAGAAGGCAAACTGATTACAAAAGAGCTTTGCAGATTATCTACGAACTACAAAAGAGCAGTAGAACGACAAGCAAATAAATAGAGACTATTAGAAAAGGAGAAAATTATGGACTGTAATTTTACATTACGTTTAACTGTCAAATCGGATGACAAAGTATTAGTAAAAGAATATAGCTTTTCAGGTGATTATGATCGATATGGTATTTATTGGACAGGACTTACTGGCAATCTGATTAAAAATGTAGATGATGTAATTCGTGCAATTAAAAATGGATATGGTGAAGAAGGAGCTAAATTTGCACAAATTTTATCTTTAGAGTTTTCAAGTTTCAAGAACATAAAAGGTGTGGAGATAATATTTGAGGAAGAAATGCAAGGTGAAGATTCATACTATCTTCTGATGGAAAATAATTTCGAGGACTATGATGATCCGAATGTAAAAATGAAAATCAAAGATACATTTATTCCTGATAAGAACATTCATATCCTTAAAAAATATGCAACTACTGACGGGCAAAATTGGGTCGATTTAGAAAATCCTGAAGAATCAGCAGATCAGTCGGAAGATTATGAATTTTCTGTAATTGATAATTATGAATATTATCCCGGTGTTAATCTGGAAAATGCTGCAATCATATTTGCATACAATGGACAAGAATCAGATGTGAAAATACCCGCTACTTTAGGGGATGGCATAACATCATCAATTGATGGAGATGCATTCGTAGATAATGGAGATATCCATAAAATTACCATTCCTTCAAATGATACATTTATTCTGCATGAGTGTGCTATTGAAAGTTGTCCAAATCTTACTTCAGTTGATATCTTTAGTAAGAATTTATATTTAGAGAGTGCTGTAATAAATGATTGTAATAGAATAGAAGGTTTGTATATATATTCTGAAAATATTGTCTTTGATAATTTCACTGTTGAAAGATGTGAAAATTTAAAGACTATTAATTTCTTAAGTTTAGTAAAATCCGTTTCTGGAGATGTTAATTTGGATGAAAATGTCGTTTTTGCAGGAAGGTCCGGAAGCCAAATTGAAGTATATGCAAACGAACGAGGAATTACTTTCATCGAATATGGTTCTCCGGAATATTTAAAATTGGTTCTTGGATAAAAGTGACAAATCACGCATCTTTGAATCTTTGCTTCATGTCTTTTGTGATAGATTATAAGGGGGGTATATATAATCTGAGCATAAGAATTCTATGAAATCTAATAGTAATTAAAATTGATTCTTACTGATGAAACCAAATAATATATGGAGGATAAAATGGCAGCAAAGGGAAATTTGATAAAAAATATAATTGCGGAATTTGATACCCTTAGTTATGATGAGCTTGTCAGTACAACTTTTACTTTGTTCTCCAGTTATATGCAAGTTTTTACTGTGAGAAAAGTAGATCAAAGAATATTCGAATATATGTTTATTTTTCCTGCACGGATCGGCACATATTATGATGGTAAACTGAATGCAAAAGAAAAAAAATTTATCAAATCTATCTATTCAGATTTTTATGTTGGTCCGTTTGAAGAAGTATATTCCATGATCAGCACACCTATTAATGATTTGGATTTTAATATGATAAAAGGATATACAGATGAAAAAGTTGCAAAATATGGTACTCAATTTCCAATGACTCTTTTACGTCTGATTATTGCATTTGCCATTTGTGATGGTGTGATTGAGGATGATCTCTCTGAGATGCTGGAGAAATACTTTTCACTTTCTTTAATGGTTGATTTTTTCCGTAGTGGCCAGGAAAGTGTTCCTTCTGCCGGAGAGCTGATCAGCGGTACCGAGGCCGATATTGTAAAATGGCTTGAAGAAGATGACAGGCTTGCGAAAAAAGATGATATACAAAAAGAATTCAGTCATATTGCTAAAGCTACTGTAACGAAAACGCTGAACAGCCTTATAAAGAAGGGAATTGTTTTTAAGAGTAATACAATTGCTGGGGAAATGTACGGACTGAGCGGTGAGCCTTATCGGATCGGCAAGTCAACCAGCAAAGCTCAAACAGAAAAAAATCGAAAAAAGGAAGAAGACATAGAAGCAGAAAAGAAACGCAGAAAGCTAGAAGAAGAAAAAGATGAAAAACAACGCATAGAGGATGAAGAGCTGAAATATAATAAGCAAGTAGATGCTGTCAAAAAGAAAAGAGAAGATCTGCTTAATGAACTTCTCATAAATGAAGAAAAGCGTCTAAAACGTGATGCGGAATACACTCTAAAAATAACAAAAAATAAATTTGATACAACGTTAAAAGAACAGGCCACTAGAAAAGAACAAGCACAGAATGAGCTTGGTCAGCTCGGTATATTTTCTTTTTCAAGAAAAAGTGAACTGAAAAAAATGATTAAAGACTGTGAATCAGAGATGCAAAAAGCTACTGACAGCATAAAAAGAGCAGAAGAATCTTATGAAAGTGAAATAAATGCTATTCCTGCAGCATTGAGAGGATTTCGAGAAATACATGAAAAGATCATTAAGAATGAAAATCCAATGCCAAAAAGGCCTGATAGTATGAAGCTGAAAATTGAGCAGATATACCAATATATGCATGACCATTACAATACAGAATTTACGGCAAAACAATTACAGGAACATTTTAAAGAATATGATATCAGTATTAGTGAAATGGAAAACATGCTCACTGAAATGCGTAGCAAAGTTCTTGTGTATAGACAAGTAATAGCAGGGAAAACTTACTATATGGCTATTTGAGACCTCCTTTTATATGAAGACAAAAGGAAGAAGCATGAATTTCTTCTTTATAAATTAAATTTTCTTAACTTCCGCTAAATAGTCACTATAAAAAGGTACAGCCGCTGATTCACTGACATCAGAGAAACTGCCTGAATATGTCCCTGAATAATAAGTGGCAAGAAGATTTACCCTTTATTATAATTTAACATAATCAAGTATCTCTTCAGATATAAGATCACACCAAGACGAAATCGTATCCTTGAAAAGTAATTGATGATTATTCCGCTAGTTTGGTACCAGTCTGTCCGCTTTTGGATACCACCCAATCCGCTAGTGGTTCCACTCTATTCATTGAGTATCA
>CACXCB010000044.1 GCA_902766005.1 uncultured Erysipelotrichaceae bacterium
ATGTCCACGCTTTGCAAGTGCCTTTGGGAGACTGCCAATAACATCTGCAAGTCCACCTGTCTTGATGTATGGCAAGCCTTCGCCTGCTACAAACAGAACGGATCTACTCATAATTAATCTCCTTATCTATTTTGACCTTAGATACGGTCTCTTCTGTTAACGTAAACTGGTTCTTCGTCTGTTCCCTTGAGTTCCTTTACATGGTGTACAATTGCATACTTATCAACAACTACATGATCCAGTTTTGCATTTTCACCAATGTAAGATTCCTGCAGAACAATACTGTTCTTTACTACAGCGCCTTTGCATACTGTAACGTTACGGCCGATGATGGAATTGATAACAGTTCCTTCAATGATAGCACCATTACCTAAAACACTGCCTGTAACACTGCTGCCTTCTCTGTACAATGTCGGGCTGGAGTCGTTTGTCTGTGTATAAACAGGCCATCCCGGTTTGAACAATCCCTGTGCAACGCCTCTGTCTCTGAGAGCCATGGAAACCTTGAAGTATTCTTCCAGGCTGTTGATGCATGCAACAAATCCTTTGATGCCATAGCCTTTGATGTTGAGTTCTTCAACAGAATCCTTCAGGATGTCTTTGAACCAATACAGAGAAGAAGTTTCAGCTGCTTTCTTAACGAGTTCAATGAACAGTTTTTTTGTCATGACATAGCATTCAAGAGAAACGGCCTTTGTCTTAGTATTGCCACGGTTCTTATCAATGCCTGTAACTCTCTTTTCTTTATCCAGTGTCAATACATCACAACCGAGGAAGCTTGTCTTTGCTTCGCTTGTGTTTGTATAGAGCATTGTGATATCAGCACCGGAGTCGATGTGCTGCTTCAATACTTCGTTGTAATCCAGGCTGTATACGAAATAGCTAGGTGCTACAACAACGTATGGATTCTTGTCGGATTCAATATACTGCATATTCAGCATGAAGTTTGCAATATCATGATTGTAAACCGGAGACGGGAATGTCTTCTCACCATAGAGAATACGCAGGTTACCACGCTTGGAGTTGATGTTGTAATGAGAACCTGTTCCCAGATGCTCAATCAAGTTACGTGGTTTTTCTTTACAGTAAACCTGTACATTATCAATACCGGAGTTTGTCATGTTGGAGAGGACAAAGTCGATGATACGATAACGAGCCAGGAAAGCAATTGCCGGTACAGGACGGTGTTCGCCTAAACCATCAATTGTTGCAGTATTATCTTCAAAATTAATAATTCCGAGTGCGTTCATTTCAACTTATCCTCCTACTCCACATACTTCTTGGCAATCAGTTCAATTTCCTTGCTGTCAGCAGATCCGCAGATTGCACCCGGTGCGATTTCTACATCATCTGCAACGATGCAACGTGTAACCTTTGCGCCTTCGCCAATCTTAGCACCTGGCTGGATAACAGAATCAACAACGACTGCACCTCTGCCGATCTGGCAGTTTGTACCGAGAACTGAATTCTTTACTTCACCATAGACAACACTGCCCTGTGTGATATATGCATTTTCAATCTTAGCTTCTTCGCCGATATACTGTGGAAGAGCATTGACATCTTCTGTATAGATCTTCCATGTTGCATCACCGAGATCCAGTTCATTGTTATGCTTCAAAAGATCCATATTGGATTCCCAGAGAGAATCAACTGTTCCTACATCCTTCCAATATCCCTTGAAACGATAAGCAGCAAGCTTTCTCTTATCATTCAAATATGCCGGAATGATGTCCTTACCAAAGTCATGGCTGGAGTCTGGATTCTTATCATCTGCGAGCAAATACTTTCTCAATGTCTTGTATGTGAAAATGTAAATACCCATAGATGCAAGGTTGCTCTTTGGATGTGCCGGTTTCTCTTCGAATTCTTCGATCATGTCATTCTCATCGCAGTTCATGATACCGAAACGTGTTGCTTCCTTCAATGTGACCTGAAGAACAGCGATTGTTGCATCAGCCTGTTTTTCCTTGTGGTACTGCAACATCTTGTCATAGTTCATCTTGTAAATGTGGTCACCGGAAAGAATCAGTACATACTCCGGAGCAACGCTGTCGAGGAAGTCAATGTTCTGTGTGATTGCATCAGCTGTGCCTCTGAACACTTCGAATCCCTTCTGGTCTTTTTCACGTGGTGTCAAAACATAAACACCGCCGTCATTTGTGTCCAAGCCCCAGAACTGGTCCTTTGCGACATATGCATTCAACAAAACAGATTCATACTGTGTCAAAACACCGACAGTGGAAATGCCGGAGTTGGCACAGTTTGAGAGAGGAAAGTCGATAATACGATACTTTCCACCGAAATGAACAGCCGGCTTAGCGACTTTTTTGGTCAAATCCAGAAGACGGGTTCCTCTTCCGCCTGCAAGGATCATGGCCGCCATTGTGTTAGGTCTCATTATTTTGCCTCCTGAAATACCTTTTTGAATACGCTTTCATTATATTACAGACTCATGCATTTTTGAAACAGATTGCTGTTTATTTTTTTTCTTTTTAATATTTTCAAATAATGCACGGACCAGACTAATGAAATATAGCGATCCTGTTATAACGATTGTAACATTTTCTTGTGATTGTTCCAAGCATTCATTTACAGCTTTTTGCCAATCGTGAATTATTTTTGCATTTTTTACAGCGAAATCTTTCTCATCACCTGATCTTTGATTTTCAAAATGTGTGACAATCAGCTGATCACAATTCTTTTCAAGAAGAACTGCCATCTTTCTTGCCGGTTTGTCTTTCAATGCACTGAACAAAACAATCAATGGCCGGGGAAGATTTTTCATGCTTTCAATCAAGGCAAGAATTCCTTCTTCGTTATGTGCACCATCGAGAATCACCAGCGGATGATCATGCACTTTTTCAAACCTTCCCAACCACTTGCTTGTATAAACTGCCTCTTTGATTTTTTCTGTTTTGACATCCATGCAAAGCAGACGGGCAGCATGCAATGCAAGACATGCATTGCGCTTTTGATATGATGCGCCTTGAATTTTATACCGTTCCTTTTGCCATTCAAACGTATCATTCGAGAGCGGTCTGTATGTGCTTATCGGTATTATGGAAGCATGCTTTCTCCATGCATTTTTTTGAATCACAGGCATTGCTTTTTCATCCAGAAAACCGATAGCACAACGGGAATACGGTTTGATGATTCCGGCCTTTTCAAATGCAATCTGTGACAAACGGTTACCCAAAACATTTGTGTGATCGAAGCCGATTGTCGTAATGATTTCAAGCACAGGATGTGCAATGATGTTGGTATTATCCAGCCTTCCGCCAAGCCCTGTTTCCAACAGAAGATAATCCACCTTTTCTTCATTCATCCAGGCAAAGCAGATCAGCTCATCGATTTCAAACATGCCGAGATCATATTCCAGAATCAGGCTCATGAACCGGTTCAGATATTCCAAAAATTTCTCTTCGGAAATCCATACATCATTGATACGAATACGATCCCTGTGATCGATCAGATGCGGTGAAGTAAACGTTCCGGTTTTATAACCGTTTGCGATCAGAATGTCTTTGAGATAATTTGTCGTACTGCCTTTGCCGTTTGTCCCGGCAATATGAATAATTCTAAGATCGTCCTGGGGGTTGCCGATCTTTGCACATGCTTTCTTTAAAGGCGAAAGGCCATGGTAGCGGTTTTTCCGCTGCATGACCCATTCGATCTGTTCAGACATTATAAATTCGGAATCTGCCAATCTACAGGTTCCTTGAGGAAGGAATTTGCCTTAGCAAAATGTCCGCATCCAAAGAAACCGTTATATGCAGACAAAGGAGACGGATGTGCCGCTTCGAGAACCAGATGTCTATTTCTGTTAATCATGGATGCTTTATTTCTTGCATCTCTCCCCCACAGCAGAAACACTACCGGTTCCTCCTTCTCATTAATCTTCTGAATGGCATGATCCGTAAAGATCTCCCATCCTTTTTGTGCATGCGATCTCGGTTTTGAATCTTCAACAGTCAGTACAGCGTTCAGTAGAAATACACCCTGTTTTGCCCATGGCATTAAATAACCGTTATTCGGTATATAACATCCGAGTTCATCATGAATTTCTTTGTATATATTCTGTAAGCTTGGTGGTATTTTAACACCGGGATTGACGGAAAAACACATGCCATGTGCCTGCCCGTACTGATGATATGGATCCTGTCCCAAAATCACAACTTTGATATCCGGATAGTCACAGTTTTCAAAAGCGGAGAATACCTGTGCCTTTGGCGGATAAACTCTTTTTGTTTCGTAAGCTTCATGGACAAATGAGGCAAGCTGTTTAAAATACGGTTGTTCCCATTCATTTTTCAGCCATGGCGTCCATTCATTTTTTTTCATCAGAAACGGTCAGCCTTTCCTGTTCTTGATCTCAACAGCAATGCAATAACGATTAAGCACAATACGCCTGCCCCGATTCCCATGTACATGTATTTGTTGGAAGAGGAAGTGTTATTGGCAGGTGTTGTATGTTCAGGCTGAACAGTTTCCGGATCTTTTGCCTCAGGAATTCCTTTCAACCATCTGTTTACATCAGCTTCCACAGCATCAAACGGCCTGTCGCCGTATGTCAGCAATACTTCATTAAACTCTCTAACATCAAAGCGATCCCCAAGAGATGCTTCTGCAACGGATCTGATTCTCATGAACTGTGCCAGTCCCACACCATATGGAAGAATCTGTCCCGGATTCTCCGTGACAAATTCATAGAGGGTCTGGCCAAGACCGGAATTTAATCCGAGTTCAACCATCTTTTTCTCAAGATCATCTGCAGACCACCCCAATCCATTGACAGCCAGATCTGCATAAGCATCCAGTACATAGTTTAAATTTGTATAAATACGGTTGATTTCCGCAGCACCTTCACTGAGACTGCTCAGATGCCAAGTCTGATCCTCCGCATACATTGCCCATCCCTCGGTATAACCAATCATATTCAATTGTGTTCTGACCATATTCGGATTCGTATTCAGATACCATGTAATCTGATACAGATGCCCCGGGAAACCCTCATGTGCAAGGGTTGTGTACATCTCATTTGTATCATTAACGTTATCACCGTTGATCTTGATGACATTAT
Organism: uncultured Erysipelotrichaceae bacterium; assembly: GCA_902766005.1. GTDB lineage: Bacteria > Bacillota_I > Bacilli_A > Erysipelotrichales > Erysipelotrichaceae > Bulleidia. The sequence continues at coordinate 5,081 of CACXCB010000044.1, forward strand.
TTTTTAAATCATCCAGCGGCGGTTCCATGTAGTAAGCAACAATGGAATCGTTGGCAATGGAAGGATCCAGATAGGAAGCTTTGAATGTTACCTCCGGGCCATTCGGATAATCATCCAGATGATTCTGCAGGAACGCTAAGATTTCTTCCGGCTCCATCTCATCCATATATTCTTCTTCATCCACATTTTTATATTTCATATATGCAGAATACAATTCACCGATAGACAAATCCAGATAGTCTTCGCAAATCTGTACCAGTTCTTCGAGGGATGCATCTGTACTGGATTTATATCTTGCAAGTGCTGCATAATACTCTTTTCCATCCGGAAGATCACACACTGCATCACCATACGTTCTTGATCCGCGCAAAGATTCCAGAACATCTCCTGCATGTGCATAGGAAGGAATGTACTGATTGAGAATCAGATCCTTATTTCTCTGCTTGTAATCCTGTTTTTCAGCATCACTCAAACCAGCAAAAGCATCAACATTCTCATCGAAGATAACGATCAATGGATTATCTGTCGTTTTTTCCACAAACTTGTCAATTCCCTCGAGTGTGGAATCCAGTGCAGTCTCATTCAGAAAGTATCCCTCTGCTGCCTGTTTCTTTGTCATCTCCAATGCTTCATCTATATAGCCGGGCACAGATTCAACAATGTCGAGATAATCCTCAAAATCGGATTTTTCATAAAAAATAAATTCTGTCAGATTTGTGGTCAATGCATCAATTATGCCATCTCCGGGAGCAAAATAGAAATCGAACAACGGATACTTGTTTAATGTGATCATATTCTCCAGATGAAATTTCAATGCATCATAATCGTGCTGCTGGGTAGCAGAAAGAGAGTTGTAATCAAAAGATTCCAGCTTATCCAGTGTTTCCTGCAGATCCTCTATAGTCTGATCATAGTCACCATCTACCGTACCAATGATTGCTTCGGGTTTTTCTATGCCTAAAGAGTTGTAATCACGAATTGTAAAATGCATGGTAAGATAATCACTTTCCATCGCTTCCACAAATTCATCTGTTAAAAATGCATCAAAATCTTCATTCTCCTCTGCCATTACCGGAACCTGCATGGACAAAGCTATTGCAATGCCGGTAAACGCAGTCATTATTTTTTTGATTTGCATGATAATTCCTCCAATGCATCCATTATAACAAAAATCACATTAAAAAAAACAATGGCATGAGCCATTGCATAATCATTTATTCTGTGCAAGTCCTGCATTCTGCAAGGCTCTGACAATGATCGGAACAAGAATCAGATCGGACACAATTGCCGGTGCAGTACCCGCAAAATATGCACTGATCCATGCAGAGAAAGAATATTCTCCTGCATTCAGTATAAATCCCGTTACCAATCCGCCGACAATCCTTCCGAGGATCATTGCACAAATCAAAGAGATGTAAACCTTTGCCATTCCCTTCTGACTCTTTAAATATTTCATTCCCAGACCTGTGACCAATCCATATGTGCCAAGTTCACACATCATTGCCCATGGTCCTGCAGGAGGAAGCTGATTAATCAGATAGGATAATGCAGGTGTCAGTATGCCGCAAATCATGCCTTCTACAGGTCCAATTACCAAGCCTGCAATCATGACCGGAAAATGCATCGGAGAGAATAAACGCAATATAGGCTGTCCGCCGAAATTCTTTAATATTGTGACAATCACAATACTGATGGCTATCATCAATCCTGTTAAGACAATACTTCTTGTTTTTTTCATAAGTTCCCTTTCATCGCATATAAAAGACATGCGTATACGCACATGCCTTCTGGAATGTCTTAACTCATACTTCTGTATAAGATACCTTTTCCATTCTTCTGAATGGAGTTGTTATAGTTATACTATATTTCATTTATCTTAGCAACCATCATGCATTGCAAGTAAACCTGTTTTCTCCCACACCTGAAAACGCACTATGCACAAATGTTGATTTATATCGGTAAGTTTTTTTATTGGATAATCGATTCTGTCTCTTCTGTTCCTGCACACATCAATGCCAGTAACATGGCTATCTGGCATCCTTTATATGCATTTTCTTCTTTGAATTGTTCTGCAAGGGAATGGCATTTGGAATCATATCCCGCACCGCCGCCTAAACATACGGCAGGCAGCCCTGCTTCTATGGCTCTGGAGCAGTTTGTAGCTCCTCCTTCGGCAAGTTTCGGCTCTTCGCAGCCAAGATAATTTGAGATTGCCATTGCTACCTCAACAATCGGAGTATGAGAATCCTGTGTGCCTGCATTGATATCACAGACATGTTTATAATCATAGGTAATTGTATCCTTTCCCCATCTGTCTGTTTCTTCTTTGCATGCTTCCTCAATACAATCAAAAATCTGTTTCTGCAGCTTCAATAATTCTTCCTGATCGGAAGAACGGAAGTTCAATGTCATTGTTGCTTTATCAACAATGGCGTGTATCGAAGAATAATTTCCTGCATAAGCACCCGTTACCGCAAAGGTAGTTTTCGGCTGTTCAGGAACACGTATTTCGCTGATTTTGGCAATCGCTCTTCCCATTGCATGTAATGGATTGGCAATCTTGGCAAATGCACCTGCCGCATGTCCTCCTATGCCGTAGAAATTTACTTCATAGGTGTAAATGCCTGTTGCCTGGTAAACGATTTCCTGATAACCGTCACCATCAATGGAAATACTGGCATCAAGTTCCGGATGATGTGTTACATAATCCCTCATACCGCCTAAAGCACCCATACCTTCTTCTCTTGTCATGCCGCAGAAATAAATGTCGCCTTTTGTCTGTATTCCTGCTGCATTTAATCCTCGGATTGTGGATAATACAGACGCACATCCTCTTGTATCATCAACGATGCCCGGGCATCTGATCCATCCGTCTTCACGTGTAATCTTTAACTCTGTATCTAACGGAAAGACCGTATCCATATGTCCTTCTACGAGAACTGTTTTTCCGCCACCTGTTCCTTTTCTTACACCTACCGCATTTCCATATTCATCAATATGACAATCTTCAAGTCCCTCTTCTTTAAACATCTCAAGCAGTCTTTTTGCCTTGTTTTCTTCATGAAAAGTAGGAGCCGGAATCAAAGTCAGTTCAATCTGTTTCTGAATGATTTCCTCCTGATCCTCTTCCATGAATTGTAAAGCCTTTTGTACCTTATTGTTGTTTAGCAATGTGCTGAGTTTGTTTTGAATATGATCTGATACCTGATATTCCATAATACCCTCCATGCATTCATTATACGCATAAATCATTTGCAAGTGTTTGAAAATGCATACCTGCATTTTGATACTCAGAATCATATAAATGGAAACTGTAATCTGAAAAGAAAAGATAATATCCTTATTACCATTTGCCGGCATGTCATCAAAAAAAGCATACCATTACGATATGCTTTGGAAAATATAGAGCTTTCCCTGTTTTTCAGTCCTGGGGAACACCGAATTTGATCTGTGTTGCGCCTGTCATAGCATCTTCGGAAATCAATGTGATCGGAGCCACTTCATAAGAGAGTGTTTCATATCCTGCTGTATAACCGGATTCTGTGACAAATTCGATTCTGAAGGTATTCAGGGAACCATCTTCTTTAATGAGGTTTGCCGGAACAGAATCAAATGTAATGACCTGGGATCCGCCGTCTTCTTTGGCTTCAGCAATTAAATTATCACCCTTGTCGGAAGAGCCTGTCGGATAGAGATAGAGATCTGTCACAGTCTCACCGGTTCTGTTATAGATGGTATATTCCGCTTTAGATGCAGTGAAGGTCAGCGGTGTAGACCCGGTTAAAGCATCTTCGGCAAGAAGTGTTATATCAGCCGTTTCAATGTGAAGTGTTTTAAATGCATTTGTATATCCGGAAGAAGTCACAAATTCCAGTGTCAAAGCAGTTTCTGCAGCTTTATCACCTGCATCATACACCAGATGCATTGCATGGGCATTGCCGAATCCATGTCCGCCTTCAGCATAGTTGATGCCTTTGTCAGAAGAATCTGATGGATACAGATAGAGCTCGGTGATTCCTTCACCGGTCATATTGTAGACTGTGTATTCACCCACTGTCTGCACTTCTTCGGTTTCCTCTGATGCACTGCTTGAAGCAGCAGATGAAGAAGAAGAGCATCCTGCAAGCAGGATGATAGATAAAAATAAAGCATTCATTTTTTTCATTTCAAAATCCTCCGTAAATTCTACTCTTGATTTTTTGTACATTTCAATCAAGCTTAATTATTATTAAGCAAAATATGACAATTTTATAGCACAATCGGGTATATTATTAGTAGGATTCATTCCAGGAGGAATATTCATGAAAAAAAAGAAATTTCGTATACAGCTTGAACCGGTTCATCCGGATTTACACATCTATATCAGACAGAGTGAAGTCAATGAAGGACCGGGCTATTTTTATACCCCTACATTTGTATCGTTTTTCATCTGGATCAGAGTCATAGAAGGAACTATGTTTTTTGACGTCGGCACAGAGAAAATAACACTTCAGCAAGGCGAGGTTCTCTTCATCAACAGCAACCAGCTGCATCTGTTCAAAGGCACTCAGGGAAAAAAGACCGTTTACAGAGTGCTTACAGCAAGCACGGA